>JBPCPQ010000245.1:0-8258 GCA_050999015.1 Pyrinomonadaceae bacterium
CCTTTTCAGTTTGCGGAAAGCTCTCGGCGATTGCCGCCGCAACGCCGGCAGACATCGGAGTGGCGCGGCTGAACTCAGGGTATGCAAGGACTCCGACTTCGTGCAGATCAAGCCCTTCGATTTCGACATTGGCCGACACGCGATTTCCGATCAACACGCCGACAATCTTGAAGAAAGCGAAGAACGAAACGGAGACGAAGGCGATACAGGTCAGCGTGCCGATCATTTGCGAGTAAAGTTGGCTCATGCCGCCGCCGTAGAAAAGACCGACGACCGGCGTCGCAACTCCGTTGAGTCCCGCGCCGTAAGTTCCGTCGGCGAACAGGCCGACCGCCAGAACGCCCCACGCGCCATTAACCCCGTGGACGCTGACCGCGCCAACCGGATCGTCAATCTTCAGTTTGTGTTCGACAAAATAGACGCTCCCGACGAGCAACGCGCCGGCAATCGCGCCGATGATAACCGCGCCGGTGCTCGTCACAAATGCACAGGGAGCGGTGATTGCCACGAGTCCCGCCAACATTCCGTTGGCCGTCAGGCTCAAGTCAGGTTTGCCGAACCAACGCATCGCTACGACCATTGCCGTCACGGCTCCTGCCGCCGAAGCGAGCATCGTGTTGACGGCGACCACGGAGATGCGCAAATCGGTTCCCGCGAGCGTCGAGCCGGCGTTGAATCCGAACCACCCGAACGCGAGGATGAAAATGCCGAGAATCGCCATCGGCATGTGGTGTCCGGGTATGGCGTTGACTTTGCCGTCCTTCGTGTACTTCCCGATGCGCGGGCCGATAATGATTGCCCCGACGAGCGCGGCGACACCGCCGACCATGTGAACAACTGATGACCCCGCGAAATCAACGTGCCCGTTCCCCAAGCCGAACTGCGAGCCTAATTGCGCGAGCCACCCGCCGCCCCACACCCAATTACCGAACACAGGGTAAACGAACATTGACATGAACAGGCAGAAAGCGAGGAACGACCCCCACTTCCATCTTTCCGCCATCGCGCCGGTCGGGATCGTCACCGCCGCGTCCATAAAGACCATCATGAAAATGAAGAGTCCGAAGACGCTGACGTCGTAAGAATCGCCGGCGAGGAAGAAACCTTTCGTGCCGATAATGTTCAAAGTCTTTCCGAACAACTCGATGCTGTACGGCTCGGTCAAAACCGCCCCGCCGCCGAGCAGCCCAACGGGGCCGTAGCCGCCCATCATGATCGCGAAGCCGCAAACCCAGAATCCGAGCATGCCGAGCGGGTAGCACATGAAATTCATTGCCATCGTGTGCGCCGCGTTCTTGGCGCGGGTGAATCCGGCCTCCGCGAGTGCGAAGCCGGCCTGCAGGAACATCACGAGAAACGCCGCCAGAAGCACCCAGACGTAATTCACCGCGATCTTCGTTTTGCCGACTTCCGCCGCCACCTCCGGCGCGGTCGGCTCCCCGGCGGTCGCGGCGGTGACGTTCGCGGCGGTGCCCGTCTCCGCGCCCGTCGGGTCTCCGGCAAGAACGGTCATCGGCAGAACGAACACGATACAAAGCATTAACATCGTCACGGCGACGGCCCGCGACGAAAAGCGTAGGCGTGTGAGAAAGGTCACGTCTCCCTGTGGTGAAAATACCGGTGGGGGAAATGCAGCTCGAATCATTTTTATTTTCCTCTTAGAATCTTGAATTGGATTAAGCTTCAAAAGCCTGATGACGAAAGTATGAAGTTACGAAACCATAGCATTACAATTGTTGTGCCATATCCGCTATATTGTATGTAAGAAAGTTGTTACCACATTATTTTCGGCATGTTCGATGTTTTCTTAAGCGGTATCCGTGTAAATGCGTATGAGTTCGGATAGTCATTGCCATAAATAAATAATTACAAATGTGTCTCATCACTACCTAAAGAAGACAATTTTGTACCTAAAAGATTTCTTAGTGGCCGATAGATATATGTACAGCGATTACGGGCGCGAGAGATTTCGGATTGAGGATAATGTTTTCGCCGCCCGACGAACGATCAAACTTGAAAATAGAGGCTAATTCATCGTCGCGTCTCATTCGACGCACTTCTCCGGTATCGAGCTTCGCAAACGATAAGACAAATAATTACGTTTTTGTATCTTCACGGCCACTGAGAAACAATTTTGTCATACGAAATCCACTCCGCGACTATCAGCCTCAAGACTTATTCGACTATAAAAATTTTAGTTTTGACTTGAGTTTTTGATGGTCTTAGGATTCCTGCACCATTATGACGAAAAGAAGGCGAGCGTTTTCAAAACTGATTCACTTCGTAGAAGCGGGGGCTGGTAAATCATAATGGCTGAAACCAAAGTTTCCATGTCGAGATCAGGCCACTCTCCAATCGTTTCTCTGAGAAGTCCGCCGTCCGGTACGGAGGCGGAAACCAGAAAACTCACCACGCTGCTCGAAATCGGGCAGGCTCTCGCCGGTACGCTCGATTTGAAGTCGGCGATGCACCGCGCGCTGGAGAAGCTCGGCCGTCATCACGGAATGATGCGCAGCACCGTGCTGCTCTACGACCCGGAGGCCGACGAACTGTGCGTCGAGGCTTCTTACGGAATAAAGGATGAAGCGGCGCGGCGGCTTACATACCGTATGGGCGAGGGGGTGCCGGGTCGGGTCGCCCAGACAGGTAAGCCGATTATCGTTCCCCGGGTAAGTCGTGAGCCGACGCTGGTAGAAAAATCGAAGGGGCGCAAGAATCTGGGCGTCGCCCGCGAGTTGAGTTTTATCTGTGTGCCGGTGACGATCAATCGCAAAACCGTCGGCGCTTTCAGCGCGCATTTACCCTACGACGCGGGGCGCGACTTCGAGAAGACGAAAGAATTTCTCGCCATCGCCGCCTCGATGGTCGCGCAGGCCATCAAAGTCAAACACCTTGTCGAAGCCGACCGGCAGCGTTTGCTTGACGAGAACATCCACCTCAAACAGGAATTGCGCGAGCGCTACGACTTCAGCCACATCATCGGCAACTCAAGCCCGCTACGTCAGGTCTACGAACAGGTCACGCAAGTGGCGCGCACTAATACGACGGTTCTCCTGCGCGGCGAGTCGGGCACGGGAAAGGAACTGATTGCTCATGCGATTCACTACAACTCCTTACGCGCCAACAAGCCGTTCATCAAAGTGAATTGCGCGGCGCTCCCCGAAACGCTGATCGAGTCGGAGTTGTTCGGATATGAGAAGGGCGCGTTCACCGGCGCGCAGGGGCGCAAGAAAGGACGCTTCGAGTTGGCCGACGGCGGCACGCTTTTTCTCGACGAGATCGGCGACCTGAATCTCTCGACGCAGATAAAACTACTGCGGGTTCTTCAGGAGCGCGAATTCGAGCGGCTCGGCGGGACGGAGACTGTTAAAGTCAACGTGCGTTTGATCGTTGCCACCAACAAGGACCTCGACCGCTCGATTGCCGAAGGACTATTTCGGGAAGACCTTTACTACCGCCTCAACGTGTTCACGATCTTCATGCCGCCGCTTCGGGAGCGCAGAACCGACATCCTTCTGCTCGCCGATCATTTTCTGGAGAAGTACGCACGCGAGCACAGCAAACCAATCAAGCGCATCTCGACGCCGGCGATTGACATGCTGACGAGCTATCACTGGCCGGGCAACGTGCGCGAGTTGGAGAATATACTTGAGCGCGCGGTGCTTGTTTGCGAAACGAACGTCGTGCATGGGCATCACCTGCCGCCGACGCTGCAAACCGCCGAAGGCTCCGGCACTGTGACGCGCCTGACGCTCGCTTCCGCGATTGAATCCTTCGAGTGCGACGTGATTCAGGACGCGCTCAAGTCTACCCGCGGCAACCGTAAAAAAGCCGCCAAACTACTCGACACGACCGAACGCATCCTCGGCTACAAGGTCAAGAAGTACGGGATTGACTGTGCTCGCTTCCGCCCGTAGTTAATGGTTTGTGTCGCGGCGCTGCCGCTCGAATAGAACAAGAGCAATAAGCCGAGGGCGATAAACTGCTTCATAAAGCTCTTCAACTTTGCTGAGACGACTTCACACCCAAATCTTTGATGATTCGCATCGCCGAATTATGGCCCGCCGACCCGATTACCGAGCCGGCCGGATGACACCCCGCGCTGCATGAATAGAGTCCGGCAATGGGTGTCGTGTAGGGCATCCTTTGGTCAAAGCCGAACGTGTTGTCCACGTGATGAATGTGGCCGTAGCTGATCCCGAAGTGTTGCTCGATCTTCCTCGGCGTCAGGGCGAACACGTCAACCACGCTATCGCTGAAGCCGGGAGCGAACTCGTCCGCGATGTCGAACAGATGTTTGACATAGCGTTCCTCTTCATCATCCCAGCTTTTATCTTTTAGCTCGTAGGGAACCCACTGCACGAAGAAAGCTGCGTTGTGTCGCCCCCGGTCGTCTCGCAGTGTCGGGTCGGCCTGCGTATGGATGTACCACTCAATCGTCGGGAAGTCGGCCAACTCACCCGCCTGCACTTTTTCAAACCCTCTGCGGACGTGGTTGATCACGTCTGTGTCCTGCGGCAGAAGGTGAATGGTCGCGTTATGCTGGCCGCGATTTTCGGGCAGGCACTTGAAAGTGGGCAATCTGTCTAAGGCGAGATTAACTTTCAACGTCGTCCCCGCGCGTTTGAAGTTGTCGAGCTTCGCGTTGAATTCTTTCGGGAATTTCTCACCACCGACAAGCGAGCGCAGGCGAAACGGATCGGCGTTGCACATCACGACTCCGGCCTCAATCTCGCGGCCATCCTTCAACTGAAGACCCGTCACTCCCCCGCCGCCGGTCATGATTTTCTCGACGCCCGTTCCGGTCTCGATTTTCGCCCCCGCCTCCGTCGCCAGTCGGGCGAGGTCTTTGGTGATACTTCCCATCCCGCCCTCGACGATCATCCACGTGCCGTCCGCGCCCGGCAGACGACACATGTTATGCACGAGGAAATTCATCCCCGTCGCGGGCGTGCCGAAACTTCCCGTCAAGCCCGAGAAGCCATCCGTCACGGCATACATCGCCATCAGTAGCTCGCTCTTAAATCCGAATCTAGCAAGATAATCTTCGACGGGTCGCGTGACGAGATTGATGAACGTCTCACGCAAGGAATGTCGGATGTATTTTTCCGCCGTGTTCTCCAAAGACAGCGGCTCTTCCATCCAACTCGGAACCAAGTCGTCTCTGATTTCGGCTATCTCTCGCGTCAAGGCGTCGTTCGCTTTCCAGTCCCTTTCAGAGAAGAACTTTAGGAACTGCTCGCGCATCGCGGACACGTCGGAGCCGAACATTAAATAGCGGTGGTCGGTTGTCGGCAGGAAATAGTGCGGGTCACGACGGATCAGCTTGAATCTCGCCCCCAGTTTGGCGATGAGTTCCGGCTGCATAACTCCTAAAAGGTAAGCGCCCGACGAGGTGCCGAGCTTTGGCGCTTTTGGGAAAGGATACTCCGTCTTTGCCGCGCCCCCGATGACAGCCTTCTCTTCAAACACGGTGACGCGCAGTCCACACCTCGCCAGAAATACGGCGGCCACGAGACCATTGTGGCCGGCTCCGATGATTGCTACGTCAGTTATGGTTTTAGACATCTGCATGTCCTTTATGATTGCCACCCCAAACTTACTCAGAAAAGTTGAGGATAACATTAAGACTTCGCGGGTCTATGCGACAACCGAGCTGGCGCGGGCGATGTGAATGAGAAGTCACACTTTACTCCCAAGTGACAGGTGACAGGAAAGAACTATAGCTTTCAGGAAAATGTATTCTGATTCGTGTCCCGAAGGGACGTGAGGAGATTAGCCGGTGGTGCAACCACCGGAATCAAATCCACGTTGATGTCTGCGTCCCGGTTGGGACGCCGGAAAGCTGTCGCACCGTAGTCCAGCGCCCCTTCAGGGCGCTTTGCATGTGTTGGACCGATATACCGGTGGTTGCACCACCGGCTAATTTCCGCCGCGCCTCCGGCGCAAAACAGCAACCGTTTTCTTGAAACTTACATAACGAGTGAGCCGCGCGACGCTCATCGTTCTTCGTCAGTTTCAATGGTGAGAGCCTCCCGCTCCGTCTGCCTGAGCATCTGAAGCTTTGCCGTGATCTGGCTTCCTAACCTTGCGCCTTCCCTTTTCGGCATCTCATCCGACCCGAAGATGTCATCGAACCATGACCGCTTCTCATCAACTCCCCCGTGACTTGTCTCGCTCGCGGCTCCGGCGTCATTGGATTCTGCTTCGTCCGTGGAAGGCGGAGTGAGTGACTCTTGAAGTTCGTTCTCGTATCGCTCCTTCAGGAGTTGCATCTCGTCGGCGATGTTCAAAGCCGCGAGGACGGCGATTTTCGCCACGTCGTGTGTGGCGAGTTGGGATGCAATCATGCGCATCCGCTCATCCACAAGCTGTGCGACCTGCCGGACGTGTTCGCCGCCGCCGTCAGAGCGGAGGCGATAGGTTTGGTAGAAGATGTTAACTTGAATTGACTCAGGCGAATCTGTGTTCATAGTCCTCTCGGTTGTGCATAGTCGCTGCAAACACGGGCGGAGATTGCTATTTAATTTTCGTAATGAAAGCTCCCGAACCGAACTAAGATGGAGCACGCATCATAGTATAGACTGAGTTTTTCCGTGCGGAACCAAAGTTTTTTGAGTAAAGAGTCCGTCCCGATGGATGACTCCGTGCGGCACAGAATTCAACTCTCCCGTCACCTGTCAAGATTTACACGTCACTTCCGAGCATACGGACGTGATGCGGAAGAGACTGGTCAGGAGAACGGACTGTTTCGCCGAAAACAGTCAGTCCTGCTCACGACGTAGTTTGTTTTTATTTCAGCCGCAGAGGACGGCGCCGCCGTTGACGTTGAGGACTTCCCCGGTAATGTGGCGCGACCATGTTGAGGCGAGAAAGACAATTGACAAGGCCACGTCGTCGGCTGTAGCGAGGCGTCGCAGAGGGATGGCGTTTGTCGCCTGCTGTTTGTATTCGGCGTCGCTAAACACTTCCGTGTTGAGTTCCGTGTCTACCCATCCGGGCGCGACGCAGTTGACGCGAATGACGGGGGCGAGTTCGGAGGCTAATGATTTGGTGAAACTGATTTGCCCGCCCTTCGACGCGGCATAGTTTGAATAGCCCGCCTCGCCGCGCTGCCCGGCGGTCGAACTGACGATGACGATTGATCCGTGATTCTGTTTCTTCATCACGGGGACGACGGCGTGGCACACCGTCCACGTTCCCTTGAGGTTGACGTCAATTACCTTGTCCCACAATTCTTCGGAAAGTTCTTCGACGGGTGCGCCTTCCCAGATGCCGGCATTCACGACGAGCAGATCAATGCGTCCGAAGCGTTCCAGCGTCGCCTTGGCCAGCGCATTCGCCCCCTTCAAATCGGAAGCGTCGGAGCGCACGGCTAAGGCTTCAACATCAAGCGCGCGACATTCGCGCACGACATCTTCCGCCGCTTCTTCGTTCTGAATATAACTGACGACGACTGTCGCTCCGGCTTCAGCCAGTCTCAGTGCGGTGGCTCGACCGATTCCGCGCGAGCCGCCGGTGACGATGGCGACGTGCCCGCGAAACAAATCGCGGGGCAACACGGAAAGTTCCTGATCGTTTCCATTCATTCTTTTACTCTACGACGCGCGCCCGACTCTGTTCAACCTGTAGATGTTAAGAAAACCATTTAGCCACGAATAACACGAACCACTTCATGTGCAGCAAGTCGCGCGGAGCAATGAGAGCGATGACTTCGGTGACATGACTTCTCGGTCATAGTTTTCATTCGAGTCATTTACGTGATTCGTGGCTCGTTCTTTTTATTGAAGTATATAGAATTGGTTGGGCGCTCACCCGTGCAGGCCGCATTCCGTTTTCCCCGAACCCCGCCAACGCCCGGCGCGCGTGTCTTCACCGATGCGAATCGGCGTCGTGCAGGGCTGACAGCCGATGGAGGCGTAGTTTTCATCGTGCAGTGGATTGTACGGAACGTCGTGTTTCATCACGTAGTCCCACACTTCGCGCGACGACCATGCGGCGAGCGGGTTGATTTTGATGAGGCCGAATTTCGCGTCGCGTTCGACTAAATTGATTGCCGCGCGCGCCGGCGATTGATCCCGACGAATCGCGGTGATCCACGCACTCAAATCTTTGAGCGCACGTTTGAGCGGCTCGACTTTTCGCAGACGGCAACATTCATTCGGCTCGCGCTTCCACAACTCCGCGCCGTGTTGCGCACCTTGCGCTTCGACGCTTAATTGCGTCGCGTGGCGTTCAAAGACGACGCCGTAGCGCTC
>JBPCPQ010000045.1:0-4901 GCA_050999015.1 Pyrinomonadaceae bacterium
GAAGTAGTTATTTACGATGCCGATGCTGAAGACGCGGCGGAAGAAGCGGAGCGGTTGCGCATCGGCGTCTATGCCGAAAGTGAATCGGACGCGCCGGAAGACGACACCGTCGCGCCGGGCGGCGTGCGCGACATGGCGCAGATGATGGCGATTATCGAGTCGTTAGTTTTCGTCTCGGAAGACCCGCTGCCAGTGAAGACGCTTGCCGAAGTGCTCGGCGAAGAGCGGGGCTGGGTGACGACGGCCGTCGAGGAATTGGCGAAAGAGTTCAACGAACGAAACGGCGGGTTGATGCTGCGTGAAGTCGCCGGCGGGTGGCAGTTCGCCACACGACCCGAACACCACGAGCACATTCGTGTCTTCCTCAAGTCGCGCCCGAGCGCGAAACTCTCGCTCGCCGCGCTGGAGACGCTCGCCGTCATCGCCTACAAGCAGCCGATCACGGTTCCCGAAATTCTTGAGATTCGCGGCGTGCAATCGTCTTCGGCGATTAAGACGCTTCTCGACAAACGACTCATCGCCGCCAAAGGCCGCAAAGAAACCGTCGGACGCCCGATGATGTACGGCACCTCGAAAGAATTCCTGATGCAGTTCGCCCTCAAGGATTTATCGGAGTTGCCGAGCATCGAAGACTTCGAGGACTTGGCGGCTGGCACTTGAGTTCAAAGTTCAAGGTTCAAAGTTCAAAGTCAGTATGATTATCGAACTTTGAACCTTGAACTTTGAACCTTGAAGTTTATGCAAGAGCGTTTACAAAAACTAATCGCGGCTGCCGGGATTGCTTCGCGTCGTCACGCGGAGGAGATGATCGCGGCGGGCGAGGTGACGATTAACGGTGCGGTCGTCACCGAGTTGGGCACGAAGGCCGACCCGGCGCACGACCACATCAAAGTTCGTGGGAAGTTAATCAACCCGCTGCTCGAAGCGCGCGAGAAGGTTTACGTCTTGCTCAACAAGCCGCGCGGGTACTTGACGAGTCTCGCCGACCCGGAAAATCGCCCGCTGATAACGGAATTGATTCCCACATCACTCGGTCGCCTTCATCCGGTTGGCCGTCTCGACTTCAACACCGAAGGTCTGCTGCTTCTCACAAATGACGGCGAGTTTACAAACTTCATCACGTCGGCGCGCAACCGCGTGGCGAAAGTGTACGAGGCGAAGGTCAAGGGCATACCTTCCGATGATGCGGTTGAGAGATTGCGGCGCGGGGTCAGGTTGGATGACGGCGAGCGCACGGCTCCGGCGGGAATCAAGCAGGTTGACGAGACGGACACGAACGCGTGGTTTGAAGTCATCCTGCACGAAGGACGGAATCAGCAAATTAGGCGGATGTTTGACCACATCGGCCACTCGGTTTTGAAGTTGCGGCGCGTGCGAATCGGGCCGCTGCACGACGAACATCTACCCACCGGAAGTTGGCGCTTTCTCGCGCCAATCGAGGTTGCCCGCTTCAAAGGCAAAGCGCCGAAACCCGCGCGCGCGAGCCAAAAGAAAACCACGCGGCGCGGGTCACGCCCGAAAGGTTGATTGATGTAGAATGGACAGGTAATGGGTGATAGGTGATAGGTCATGAGAGATTGCTTTCATCCTATCAACTGTCACCCATTACCTATCACCCATTACCTGTCACTCTTGGGAGCAAGGCATGGATTTCGATTTAACCGAAGAACAGCAGCAGATTAAGATGAGCGTCCGCGAGTTCGCCGAAGCGGAAATCGCACCGCACGTCGGCGAGTGGGACGAGACGCAGCATTTCCCCGTCGAGTTGGTGCCGAAGTTGGCCGATCTCGGATTGATGGGCGTGATTTTCCCTGAAGAGTACGGCGGGGCGGGGATGGGTTACGTTGAATACGTGACGATCATTGACGAACTTTCGCGCGTGGACGGTTCCATCGGCATCTCGGTAGCGGCGCACAACTCACTCTGCTCAAATCATATTTATATGTTCGGCACGGAGACGCAGAAACAGAAATATCTCGTGCCGCTGGCGCAAGGGAAGCATCTCGGCGCGTGGGGATTGACCGAGGCGCAGGCTGGCTCCGACGCTTCGGGGACGCGCTCAACCGCCGTCAGACAAAACGGCGGATGGATCGTTAACGGCTCGAAAAATTTCATCACGCACGCGATTCACGGCGATACGTGCGTCGCCGTCGCCAGCACCGACCGCGCGAAAGGGAACAAAGGAATTACTGCTTTCATATTCGAGAAAGGGATGAAGGGATTCGCGCCCGCGAAGAAAGAGAACAAGCTCGGTTTGCGCGCGTCGGAAACGGCGAGCGTCGTCTTCGAGGATTGTCACGTGCCCGACGAAAATCGTCTCGGCAATGAGGGCGAAGGATTTCTTCAGGCGATGCAAGTTCTCGACGGCGGGCGCATCTCGATTGCGGCGCTCGCCATCGGCATCGCGCAGGGCGCTTACGAGTCGGCCTTGCGCTACTCAAAGGAGCGCGAGCAATTTGGCAAACCGATCTCCGAGTTTCAGGCCATCCAGTTCAAGCTCGCCGACATGGCGACACAGATTGACGCCGCGCGCCTGCTCACGTATCGCGCCGCCTATCTGAAAGATCAGGGCAGAAAGGTGACGAAGGAATCGGCGATGGCGAAGTTGTACGCTTCGGAGATCAGCGTGCGCGTGTGCGAAGAGGCGATTCAGATTCACGGTGGCTACGGCTACACGAAGGATTACCCGGCGGAGAAGTACTGGCGTGATTCCAAGCTCTGCACCATCGGCGAGGGAACGTCCGAGATTCAGCGGATGGTCATTGCGAAGCAAATTCTCAGACAAGTGTAAGTGTGTCTGAGCGAAGGTGAGAGGTTATATGAAGGAACTAAGCTTAACGGCGATTTACGAAGAGGCGGAAGAGGGCGGATACGTAGGGTATGTTGCAGAACTGCCGGGGGCGAACACCCATGGCGAGACGCTCGATGAAGTGAGGGAAAATTTACTGGAAGCGGTGCAGATGATTCTTGAGGCTAATAGAGAAGAGTGTGAGCGGCGACTATCGAAAAACGCGAAGGTTACAAGAGAGAAACTATCTTTGCGGGCGGCCTGAAGAATGAACCGCACAGACCTGCTACGGTATCTTCAAACACACGGCTGTGTGTCCGTGAGGGAAGGCGGGAAGGCACACGATTTACAAAAATCCGGCAAGCGGCGCGATGTCTTCAATCCCCCGTCATCGAGAAATCAAGAAAATTCTTACCCGCAAGATATGCGATGATCTCGGAGTTCCGCGCCCCTGAATTTATTCCTTGCTTATGGAAAGTGATGCTTTAGTGTCTCGCGTTCTTGGCGGCGACGTGCGGGCGGTGGCGCGTGCCATCTCGAAAGTCGAAGACAACGCAGCCGATGCTTTCGAGTTGATGAAATCGCTTTTCCCGCGCACCGGGCGGGGGATGATCGTCGGCATCACCGGCTCGCCCGGAGCGGGGAAGTCTTCCATTGTTGATCGGCTGGCCGGTTTGTACCGGAGGCGGGATGAGCGCGTCGGGATTGTCGCGGTTGATCCGTCAAGCCCTTTTTCGGGCGGTGCTATCTTGGGCGACCGCATCAGAATGCAGACGCTCGGTCTCGATCCGGGGGTGTTCATTCGTTCGATGGCGACGCGCGGCAACCTCGGCGGCTTAGCGCGCGCGACCGTTGACGCTGTCGCCGTGCTCGACGCCGCCGGGTACGCCAAGATCATTGTCGAGACGGTCGGCGTCGGGCAGGATGAAGTTGAGATCGTTAAGACGGCTGACGTTTCGGTGGTGGTGCTCGTGCCCGGCATGGGAGACGACATTCAGGCCATCAAAGCGGGTATCATGGAAATCGCTGATGTGTTCGTCATTAACAAGGCCGACCGCGACGGCGTGCTGCGGACGGAAAAAGAGTTGGAGGCGCTGCTGTCTTTGGCGACACGCCCCGACACGTGGCAGCCGCCGATAGTGAAGACCATCGCAACGGAGAACAAAGGCATCGAAGAACTGGCCGATGCCGTCGCCGCTTATTACGAGTTTCAGAAGACGGCGGAACAAGGGCGCGCGCGTCGCCGCGCCATCGCGCGCTGGCGCATTCTCGAACTGCTCCGTGAGCGGCTGTTACGACAAGCTCTCGATGTGGAAGGAATTGACGAGCATTTGGAAGCACTGGCCTCCCAAGTCGCCGACAAGCAACGCGACCCGTACTCGGCGGTTGAAGAAATTATGAGACAGAAGACAGGAGACAGAAGACAGGAGACAGAATGAAGAGAAAGCGACCGCCTTTCTTCTGCGTTCTGTATTCTGTCTCCTGTATTCTTAGATTCTATGAAGATAGAACACATCGGCATTGCGACACATAGCATAAACGACGCGCTTGGGTTCTGGCGCGACGCGCTCGGGTTGAATGTCGTCGGCACTGAGGAAGTAGCGGAGCAGGGCGTGCGCGTAGCGATGCTGCCCGTCGGCGAGTCGCGCATCGAATTGTTGGAGCCGACGGGGCCGGCCTCGCCGGTGGCGAAGTTTCTGGAGAAGCGCGGGGCGGGCATTCATCATGTGGCGGTGCGCGTTGACGACATCCGCGCGTCGCTCGCCCGTTTGAAGGAAAAGGGAGCACGCCTCATTGACGAATCGCCGCGCGTCGGCGCCGGTGGCTGTCTCATCGCTTTCGTCCACCCTTCGGCGGCGGGCGGCGTGCTGTTGGAATTGATCGAGGAAAGGTCAGAATCTAATCATCAGTGATGAGAAGAAAGCTTGGTAGTAATTGAAAAGTTTGCGGAAGCCCGACCGTGAGGGAGGGCGTATCATAGGCGGTATGAAATAATGCCCATGCTGGCGCGCGGGCTTCTGCCCTACCCCTTAGAAGTAATTTTCGGAAAGGACAAGAGTTGATTTTGAAATCAACAACCAAAGCAATTATCGCCGTTGTCGTTGTCGCGATG
>JBPCPQ010000236.1:0-3647 GCA_050999015.1 Pyrinomonadaceae bacterium
GAACCGAGACGCAGGAGCGCGGAGATTATTCCTCGCTCGGCGGCTCAAGCTCGACGGGCGAATACGTGTCGCGGCTCGCGCGCCTCTTCGCCGACGAGAGCAAGACGGATTTCAAAGCCGTTGACACAGACACCCTGCGCGGGCGCCGCGCGATTGTTTACGAATACGAAATCAAGCACGAAAACTCGCGCGCGCAGATCACCTACAACAACGAGCGCTCGGTCATCGTGGGTAATCGCGGCAGAATCTGGATTGACCGCGAGACTTTTCGCATCCTGCGCCTTGAAGTTATCGCGACCGAAATCGCGCCCGACTTTCCCGTGACCGCCTCGACGAACGCGATTGATTATGAATGGGTGACGATTGCCGACCGGCAGTATTTGTTACCCTCCCGCGCGGTGCTCGAAATGACCGCCGCCGAGCGCGCCCAAACTTTCCAGACCCGCAACGATATTCGCTTCCGGGGTTATCAAAAGTTCGGCACCGAGGTGAGGGTGCTCGAAGAAGACATCATTGACGAAGAGCCTGAGAAGAAACCGTAAGAAGGTCTGGAGTCTGAAGTCTGGAGTCTGGAGTCAAAGGCCGAAGAAAATCTTTAATTGAGGTTTGGAGTCACAAGGAAAGGTTTAGGCTTTCTTGACTCCAGACTCCAGACTCCAGACTTCAGACTCTCGACTCTAACCACGCCAGAGTCTTTTCCCACATTTCGGGCAAGTAAACGTGCCCGACGCCGGGGTAGATTTCACTCTTAAAATTCTCTTCCGCGCCGTAGAGTTGATACACACGGCGCGCGGTCGCTTCGATAGAGCGTATGCCGTCGAGCGGTGAGCCTTGATCTTGGTCGCCGGTCATAAACAAAACGGGGCGCGGCGCGATGAGTGCGGCGACGGCTTCGGAATCGAAATAGTTGAGCATTCCGGGGACGTAGTAATAAATGCCGTGTGCGCCGAGCGATTCGTGTGCGATTAAGTTTTGATAGCGCGTCAGGCAGGCGACGGCGACGCCGGTCTTGATTCTCTCGTCGAGCGCCATCAACCACCACGTCCGCGTCGCGCCCATGCTCATTCCGGTGACGGCGACGCGACTCCTGTCAACTTCGGGGCGCGACACGAGGTAGTCGAGCGCCATCAAGTCGTCGCGCACGATCATTCCCCACAGCGAGCGCCCGACCCAAAGATTGTATTTACTCGCGCTCATTTCTTCGCGCGCGCCCTTTTCATCTTTCCCGCCCGGCCCCGTGCCGCTGCGCTCGCCGAAACAGTAAGCGTCAATCGCCAAGACGACGTAGCCGCGTCTGGCGAGCGCCGGCCCCGGCTCGCCGGGAACGAGCTTTGATTTAAACAATTCTTCCTTGCCCGAATCGTATTCGCCGCCGTGATAGTGGCAGTAAAGAATCGCGGGTGACTTCGCGTGGGCGCGTTTCTTCGGCAACAGAAGGTAGCCCGGCACTGTCGCGCCCGCCTCGTTGTCGAACTCAAACTTTTCGAGCACGTAATCGCCGCGATCTTCGCGCACGAGCGTGCGCACCGTAGGCACGCGCGGTCGTGGCGGAAGGCGTCCGAGCAGTTGCCACAAACGGGCGCGCACTTCCGCGCGTTTCTTCTCCCACTCTTTTCTTGTCGGCGGCACGTCGAAAGCCGGGGCGATGTCAGGCGCTTCGGCCACGCGCCCCGCGTCATTCTTTTTCATTTGAGCCATCAGCGTGATTTGAGAGGAAGCGGGGAACAGCAGGAGGATTGACAACAACGTGAGCGGCGAATTGAATCTTTGTTTCATGCGCGACTTTGCAGAATTTACGGGGAAATTAATCGGCATCGTTTAGAGGAGGGCTACGCCCTCCTCGTGTAGTAACGAAGGGCATAGCCCTCCTCTAAACGGTAATGCTGATTTTCAACCGGCGGACTGCCCGGCGTTCTCGGCGGTGCTGGCGCTGGAGATGAACGGCGCGTCCGTCGTGAGCGCGAAATCTACGAGTTGGCGTTGCTCCAGTTCGTGAATCGTGTAGGAGCCGGTCGCGGGACTCGCCGACGCCGCGCGCCCGACGTAGTAGGGTCGCCCGCACTGCGGGAGCATGTCCGTCAGGCGCGGCTCGACGAACGACCACGCACCCATGTTCTTCGGCTCTTCCTGCGCCCACACAATCTGCGTCGCGTTCGGATAGGTCGCAAAAATCTCGCGCAGCAATTTTTCCGGGAACGGGTAAAACTGCTCAAGCCGCACAATCGCCACGCGCTCGTCGCCTGATTTCTTGCGTGCGGCGTGTAGGTCGTAAAAGACCTTGCCGCCGGTGAGCACGATGCGCTGAACGGCGTCGCGGCTCGTCACGTCGCCGTCGTCAATAACGGGCAGGAATCCGCCGCTCGTCAGTTGCTCGACCGTCGAGACAGCCGCCGGCAGACGCAGAAGACTCTTCGGCGTCATCACGATCAGCGGGAGCGCGGTCTCCTGTTTGATCTGTCGCCGGAGGAGATGAAAATACTGCGCCGGTGTGGTCGGGTAACAGACCTGCATGTTGTTCTCGGCGCAGAGTTGCAAATAGCGTTCGAGCCGCGCGGAAGAGTGTTCCGGCCCTTGACCCTCGTAGCCGTGCGGAAGCAGTAAGACGAGACGCGATGTCTGCTGCCACTTATCAACGCCCGGCGCGATGAACTGGTCGAGGATGACTTGCGCACCGTTGGCGAAGTCGCCGAACTGCGCTTCCCACATCACCAGAGAGTTTTTGGCGACGACCGAGTAGCCGTACTCAAACCCCATCACGCCCTGCTCGGAGAGCGAGCTATCGAAGACCTCGACGAACGCGCGCCCGTGCTCGCCTTTCGCCAGATCGCCGAGCGGCTTCCACGCCAGACCCGTCCCCGTGTCGTAGAGAATCGCGTGGCGCTGGCTGAATGTGCCGCGCCCGGAGTCTTGTCCTGAGAGGCGCACGGGCGTGCCTTCAAGGGCGAGCGAACCGAACGCGACTGCTTCGGCGAATGCCCAATCCATCGGCATCGCTCCTTCGCCCATCTTCGCGCGGCGCGCGAGTTGGCTGACCATCTTCGGGTTGATGTTGAAGCCTTCGGGCACGAGCGCGATGCGATGGGCGACATCGCGCACCGTTTCGGCGCTGACCGGCGTCTCGACTATTTTCGAGCCGTCCTCTTCGGCAATCGGCGGCGGTAGTTCATGCTTTGGCGGCTTCTCGGCAACGATTTCTTTGGCGCGCGCGAGCCGCGCCTCGTACCGCGCCACGACCTCGGCGGTCATCGCTTCAACTTCCGTTTCGGAAACCACGCCCTCTTGCACAAGCCGCGCGGCATATTTGGCGCGCACTCCCGGATGCGCTTTGACACGCGCATACATCAAGGGCTGCGTGTAGCTCGGCTCGTCGGCTTCGTTGTGGCCGAGGCGGCGAAAGCCGATGACATCTAGCACCACATCCTTGTTGAACTCCTGTCGGTAGTCGAGTGCGCTTCTGAGCACACGGAACGCGGCTTCAGGATCGTCGCCGTTGATGTGAAAGATTGGAAGCTGCGTCATGCGCGCCACGTCGGTCGAGTAGATCGTCGAGCGACTGGCTTCGGGCGACGTGGTGAATCCAATTTGGTTGTTGATGATGATGTGAATTGTGCCGCCGGTGCGATAGCCTTTCAGTTCGGCTAGATTGA
>JBPCPQ010000308.1:0-2712 GCA_050999015.1 Pyrinomonadaceae bacterium
TGCGCGACGGGACGCAGGCCGAGAGCGTCAACTTCTCCGCCGAGGATAAGTGCCGCATCGCCGAACAACTCGACGCGCTCGGCGTGGACTTCATCGAAGGCGGGTGGCCCGGCTCGAATCCGCGCGACATGGAATTTTTCGAGCGCGCGCATTCGCTCAAGTTGAGTCGCGCGCGCATCGCCGCGTTCGGCGCGACGAGACGGAAGAATCTTTCGTGCGCCAAGGATCCGAGCATTCAGGCACTGCTGAAAGCCAAGACGCCTGTTGTGACCATCTTCGGAAAATCGTGGGCGCTGCACGCGCGGGAGGCGCTCCGCATAACTCCCGAAGAGAATCTCGAAATCATCGCCGACACGGTTCGCTACCTGACGGCGCGCGTGCCGTTCGTGATTTACGACGCCGAGCATTTCTTCGACGGCTACGCGGACGACCCTGAGTACGCGCTGCAAACGCTGCGCGCGGCGGCGGAGGGAAACCCGCAACGCATCGTGCTGTGCGACACCAACGGCGGAAGTCTGCCGGATGATGTTAAGCGCGCGGTGCAAACTGCGCGCGAGCAGATCACCCTGCAACTCGGATTGCCGCTCGGGATTCATTGTCACAATGACGGCGAATTGGCGGTCGCCAACACGCTCGCGGCAGTCAACTCCGGTGCGACGCACGTTCAGGGCACGATCAACGGTTACGGCGAAAGGTGCGGCAACGTCAACCTCTGCTCGGTGATTCCGAATCTTGAATTAAAAATGGGACTTGCGAGCATCGGGCGCGAAAAGCTTTTGCGTTTGCGCGAGACGGCGCGGTTCGTTAGCGAGTTGGCGAATCTCGCGCACGACTCGCGCGCAGCGTTCATCGGCGACAGCGCGTTCGCGCACAAGGGCGGCGTCCACGTCTCGGCGGTCGAAAGAAACCCTGAAACTTACGAGCACATCAAGCCGGAGTTGGTCGGCAACCGCCGCCGGATTCTTGTCTCAGACCTCGCGGGGCGCTCGAATTTGATCGCAAAGGCGCGCGACTTGGGACTTGAATTGAACGACGAACAGGAAGTGCTCGACGAGTTGAAGCGACTCGAGCACGGCGGCTACGAGTTTGAGGCGGCGGAGGCGAGCTTCGAGTTGCTGGTGCGAAAGCAGCGCGGTGTACACCAGCCATATTTTGAGCTATTGGGGTTTCGCGTGATTGACGAGCATCGCGGGTCTTTGATGCCGATGAGCGAGGCGACGGTGAAAGTCAGGGTTGACGGACGCGACGAGCACACGGCAGCCAGTGGGACGGGACCGGTCAACGCGCTCGACCACGCCTTGCGCCGCGCGCTCGAAAAATTCTACCCGTCGCTCGCCGACGTGCGCCTCGTTGATTATAAGGTGCGGGTGATTACGGGAAATCTTTCGGGGACGGCAAGCCTCGTGCGTGTATTGATTATTTCGAGCGACGGGAGCGGCGAGTGGGGCACGGTCGGCGTCTCGGCCAATATCGTCGAGGCGAGTTGGCGGGCGCTCGTTGATTCAGTGGAGTACAAGCTGTTGAAAGACGGGGCGCTGCCGTTGAAGGGCAGTGCGGACGTAATTGATGACCTTACTTACGCCGACCGCTGAATAGGTTTCACATAAGAACAAGATATATGGCAGAAGCCGACCGTAAGGAAGGGCGTAGATGCGCGCGGTTGTACGCCCTTGCTAACGCGCGGGCTTCTGCCACGTATAGCATTACAAATAACTCTTGGTCAGTAAGGATTTGAATAACATGAGTCGGGATTTACAGGTAATGAAGTTCGGCGGCACTTCCGTCGGTGATGCGGCGTGCATCAAGCGCACGGCGGACATCATCAGGGGCGGGACGAAAGATTACTCGGTCGTTGCCGTCGTTTCGGCGATGAGCGGCGTGACGAATCGTCTCGTCGAGGCCGCGCGCCGCTCCGCCTCCGGCGATGAGAGCGCCGCAATTGAACTCGCCGAGTTTTTGCGCCGGCAGCACGGTGAAGCGATTGATCTCATTGTTAAGGATGGTGAGAAACGGGCGCAGTTGATGGCCGAGTGCGACCGCTTGATAGAAGAGGCCGCGCGTCTGTGCCGGGGGACGGCACTGTTGCGCGAATTGACGCCGCGCGCACTCGACTACGTTTCGAGCGTCGGCGAGCGTCTCTCGTCGCGCCTCATCGCGGCGGCGCTCGGCGAGGGTGGTGTGCCGGGAGTGGCGATTGAAGCGACCGAGTTGATTGTCACCACTAACGATCACGGGCAGGCCGAACCCTTGATAGACAAAACACGTGAGCGCGCGTCAGCGCTCATCAGGCCGCTCCTCGCCGAAGGCGTCGTGCCAATCGTCACCGGCTTCATCGGCGCGACGACTGACGGCGTGTTGACGACACTTGGACGCGGCGGCTCGGATTATTCGGCGACGATTCTCGGCGCGGCGCTCGACGCGAGCGAGATTATTATTTGGACGGATGTCGAAGGAGTGATGACCGCCGACCCGCGCCTCGTGCCGGAGGCGCGCACGATCCGCGAAATCTCATACAGCGAGGCAGCGGAGTTGGCTTACTTCGGCGCGAAGGTGCTCCACCCGAAAACGCTGATGCCCGTCGCCGACGCGGAAATCCCGGTGTGGATTCGCAACAGTTTCACGCCTAAGATGCCGGGAACAAAAATCACTTCGACGGGGAATCCGACCGAGAGCGGCGTCAAGGCGATTACTGCGATCAGCGGTGTGACGATG
>JBPCPQ010000040.1:0-4048 GCA_050999015.1 Pyrinomonadaceae bacterium
ACCTCGGCCTTCATGACGTGGTGCATGTCTCCGACATCCCGGCTGACGAAAACATCGAAATACTTACCGACCCCGAAACCGTCGTCGCCACAGTCGGCGTTGTACGCGAAGAGGAAGAGCCGGCGGCCGTTGGCGTAGATGAAGAAACCCCTGCCGAGCCGGAAGTGATCGGTAAGGGCAAGAAGGAAGATGAAGGCGAGTAAAAGGAAACGCGGTGAAGGGGAGACGCGGCGACGCGGAGAATGTTTTCCTCTTCGCCGTGTCCCCGCGTCCCTATGTCTCCGCGTCTCATTGTAGGGCTTGGCAATCCGGGCGCGCAGTACGAGTGGACTCGTCATAATCTCGGCTTCATGCTTGTGGATTTGCTGGCGCGTGAAGCCGGCGTGACAATCAAGCGTGAAGAATGTCGCGCGCTCATCGGGCGCGCGGAGATCGAAGGGCAGCAGGTCGAACTCGTCAAGCCACAGACATACATGAACCTGAGCGGCGAAGCGGTCGCCTGTCTGATACATAAGCGCGAAGACCTTCAGTCGAGACGCGACTTGATCGTCATTAGCGACGATCTAGCGTTACCTTTTGGAACGATGCGCCTGCGCGCGCGCGGCTCAAGCGGCGGACAGAAAGGGTTGAAAAACATCATCGCAACCTTGAGGACGGATGAGTTTATTCGGTTGCGAATCGGAATCCAGCCGGAGCATCCGGTGAATGATGCGGCGCGGTACGTGCTTGAGCGATTTCCGCCGGGCGCGCGCGCCGAAGTCGAAGAAGTTTTAGGGCGCGGCGCGGAGGCGTTGCGCGCCGTCCTGCACGACGGCATTGACAAAGCAATGGCAATTTACAACGGGTAAACAGTTTTCAGCCAGCAACTAAAAACTGAAAACTGAAAACTGTTTACTGATTTCCTTCTTGCTTCACCCAAATGGGTCAGGCTAGACATCCAAAAGGAGGATGCATTTTGGCAGAACAAAGAATTTACGAAGTCGTCTTCATCGTTGACCCAGACACGGGCGAGGATGATGTGACCCGCCTCAGCGAAAACCTTCAGCAGACCGTCACCGATCAGGGCGGCACCATCACCAAAGCCGAAAACATGGGACGGCGACAACTCGCCTATCGCATCGGCCGCAAGGCCGAAGGCGTCTACATGCTTTTCGAGATCGAGGGTTCGGGGCGCGAGATCGCCGAACTGGAGCGCCGCATGCGCGTCAGCGACCAAGTGATACGCTACATCACCGTGCGCGTTGATGAAGACCGTCGCCGCGCCGAGAAGTTCAAAGCGCGGCGTGCGCGCAAGGCGAGCAAGCGATCAACAACCCCCGGCGTGCCGGCGGGACGTGGCGGTGCCGCCGCCCCAGTGCGTAATACCACGGAGAGTCACGACGAAGCGTAAGCGACGACACTCGTCACAGAGCATTCGTCCCCCCGGATTTGTGGCTCCCGGCTCACACTAAGAGAGCCTGAGAAGCGTGGATGTCACATCGGTCAGAGATGAAGAGGATAGAGAAAGATTATGTCGAGAAACTACAGCAGTGATCGCGAGCGTGAGCGCAATTTTGATTCAGATGATGACAGCGGGCCGCCGCAGCGCGGGGGCGGGGGGGCGGGCGGGCGTGGCGGTGGCGGTGGTCGCCGCATGCGTCGGCGTAAAGCCTGCCGCTTCTGTCTTGATAAAGTAGACATCATTGACTTTAAGGACGTGAAGTTGCTCCAGAACTACGTCCCGGAACGCAGCAAGGTGCTGCCCCGCCGCATTTCGGGCTCGTGCGCCCCTCACCAGCGCATGCTGGCCGAGGCGATCAAACGCGCGCGTAACATCGCGCTGCTTCCTTACGCCGCCGACTAATGACAGGAAGAGGGAATAGAGATGGCAAACACAAACATTCTTTTGCGTGAAGACGTGGACAAACTCGGCGCGCGCGGTGAGATCGTCAAAGTCAAAGCGGGCTACGCGCGTAATTATTTACTGCCGCGCAAACTCGCCGTCGAAGCGACCGCGAGCAACGTGCGGCAGATCGAACAGGAGCGCGCCACGTTAATGAAACGTGAGGCGAAGGAGCGCGGCACCGCCGAAGCGCAGGCCGAGCAGATGCGCTCGCTGCGTCTCAACTTTGAGCGCAAAGTCGGCGAGCACGGCATCCTCTACGGCTCGGTGACTTCGTTGGACATTGCCGAGGCGTTGAAGGAGAAGGGCTACGAAATTGACCGCCGCCGCATCTCGCTCGCCGAAACGATTAAAGAGACGGGCGACTTCACCGTGGCCGTGCGCTTACACCGCGATGTGTCGCTCGACATCCCCGTGACCGTGACGGGCGAAGGCGGAGCGCAAACGACGGCGAAGACGCCGGGTAAGGAATTGCCGGCGGCGACGGCGGACGCGCCCGCACCAGCGGACGCCGCCGCCGCGAGCGAGGAAACACGAGCGTAAAATCGAGCGAATCCGGGGCGCGTCGCAACAACTGTTGTCGCGCTCCGGTTGATGTAGTATAAGAATCGGCGCGGCCGCACGGGTCGCTTTCGTCAAGTTAACCCACGAGAGCAACACCTGCGGTCAGCGCTTTTTCGTTTTTTCTAACTTCTTTTTTCCGACTCGAACACTCCCGATGGCTGTTGACCTGACGCGCGATCAACTGCTCGAACGGCCGCTGCCGCACAGCGCCGAAAGCGAGCGAGCCATACTCGGCGCAATCATCCTCGACAACGGTTTAATCAATCAGGCCATCGAGCTTCTCAAGCCCGATGATTTCTACGTCCGCGCCCACAACTACGTCTTCCGCGCGATGATCTCCCTGAGCGAGCGCGGCGGGGAGATTAACCCGATTCTTCTCGGCGAGGAGTTGAAGCGCGACGGAATGCTCGAACAGGTCGGCGGCATCACCTTTATCTCCGATCTGATTTACGGCCTCCCGCACTTCACCAGCAACATCGTCCAATACGCGAAAGTCGTGCGCGGCAAGTCGCTGATGCGCCAACTCGTCAAAGTCTGCAACAAGGTGACGAGCGAAGCGCTCGAAGAAGAAGACGAGCCGCAGGCCATCCTCGACCACGCCGAGCAGATGATCTTCGCGCTCGCCGACGAACGCACCAGACAGGGCTTCGAGCACATCAAACCTGTTGCCGATCAGGTTCTCGAAAAAGTGCAGGAGATGGCCGGGCGCTCGGTGATGCTGACGGGTCTGACGACCGGTTTTTCTGATTTCGACAACATGACTTCCGGCCTCCAACCGTCCGACTTAATCATCGTCGCGGCGAGGCCTTCCATGGGCAAGTGCGTCGTCTTCGATAGTGAGATACTTTTGGCTGACGGGAGCGTCAGCACTATCGAAGAAATTTACAAAGCGCGCGCGGCGCGGTTGCTGACGTTCGGCGACGACTTCAAATTCAGGACGGTGAATCCGAGCCATTACGTTGACGACGGAATCAAGCCCGTCTTCCGCGTCACGACGCGGCTGGGACGCACGATTGAGGCGACGCTCACTCATCCGTTCCTGACAATTGACGGTTGGCAACCTCTGAGTCGCTTGAACGCTGGCGACAAGGTGGCCGTGCCCCGCATCCTCGACGTTTTCGGGAACGAAGAATGGCGCGAATGCGACGTGAAATTGCTCGCGTACCTCATCGGCGACGGCTGCGTGACGAAAAGTTCGCCGACTTTCGTGGTCGGCAAACCCGCGCTGCAAGAAGATTTTCAATCATCGGTGGCGGAGTTCGGTGGCGTCGAGACAGTGCCCGCGAACGGCGCGGATCGGACGTTTACTCTGCGCGTTCGGCGAATTAAAGGCGAGAGACTCAACGCGCTGACGGGGTGGCTGAAAGAACTCGGCATCTACGGTCGCAACAGCCATACGAAGTTCGTCCCGCCGCAAGTCTTCCGCTTGCGCCGCCCACTCGTCGCGATGTTCCTCAACCGCCTGTTCGCGACCGACGGCTGGGCGTGCGTCTTGAGTGGCGGTCAGGCACAGTTGGGCTTCGCCTCGACGAGCGAGAAACTGATTCGTCAGGTACAGCACCTGTTGCTCCGCTTCGGCGTCATCGCGTCGCTCAAAAAGCG
>JBPCPQ010000444.1:0-4783 GCA_050999015.1 Pyrinomonadaceae bacterium
GGACTCGCCAAGTGAGGTACGGCGCGAACGGCATCTACACCTTCGGAACCTTTACCGGCGGGATACAGTGTTCTAACAATGTTTTTGGCGACCCACTGGTAGGTGTGGCTAAGACCTGCGATTACGCCACATCGTCGGCGACTCCCACACCAACACCGACACCAACACCGACGCCCACGCCGACACCTACTCCAACTCCGACACCTACCCCGACTCCAGCACCTACACCGACGCCGACACCCTGCTCGTGCGGAAGGAAGGCTAACGGTCAGTGTCGGCGTTGTTAGTTGCAGGCAAGCCGGATACATTAGTGAGTCCTCTGAAAATTCCGGTGCCGGTACTAATGATGGCTGAGCAGGTGAGTCGCCTTGAGGCCTATCCTCGCGGGCGATATTCTTGAGTAGTTAAAGTCGTAAACATGTAGCGGTCAGGATGCGGCACGGAAACCTCACCGAGCCTTTCCCCGCATCCTGACCGTGCATTTCGATTAGAGGAATTCGACATGAGCGGACTCTACGAAACCATTGTCCTGATTGCGGGAGCTTTGATATTAGGTTGTGCGGCTACTCCACCGACGGGCGGCCATCAGCAGGCTGAAGAATGGCAAAAAGTTGAGATCAAGGGACGCTTTTCTTTTTATATTCCCCCTGAGATGAAGCGAACCTCAGCATCGGGCATTGACTCGCTTGTCGGAGAGTACCGCAACTCAAATATCAGTCTCAGTTTCGATTACGGTTGGTATTCTGATTCTCTCGATTATGGGGGGAGAACGGATTATGAGGAAAGGTTCATTGAAGTAGACGGCAGGAAAGCGAAGCTCGTGACTTTTAGTCAATCCAACAGTAAAAATGATTTTACAAACTTCGCGGGCATACATTTCGCTAATCCGGTTGACGGTCAGGATAAGCTGACGATGTGGGCGAGGTATCAAAACCAAAACGATCTGAATCAAATCAAGAAGGTATTCCAATCCATTAAGTTCCTCTGACGTTGAAGTGTCGGGGAGCATTCTAAATTACAGGCAGTAGACTCTGAAGAATGGAGTGACATGTCACCGCGTCTGGAGATTGAATACTGTACTCAGTGCCGTTGGCTCTTACGCGCCGCGTGGATGGCGCAGGAACTATTGACGACATTTGAAACGGGGATCAGGGAGGTGGCTCTCATTCCGGGGACAGGCGGCATCTTCGAGGTGCGTTTGGATGAAGAGACTATCTTCTCACGCAAGGAGCAAGGCCGCTTCCCCGAATCGAAAGAGTTGAAGCAACTCGTCAGGGATAGAATCTCGCCGGAAAGAGACCTCGGCCACAGCGACCGTCGCGAGCCTTTGTAGCAAGGCGCCGTTCCATCGGCACATCTGATTGCGCCTCCGCCTGAAATTCGCTCAGAGTAATCCGGCAAGCGGGTCGCGCCCGTTCCATAAACCTTCCGAAGCAATTGGCAGAAACCGCACGAAAAGCTCTTCGCTGTACCAACCTTCATCGCGCGTGCGGCGGATGACTTCCGTATGCGTGGGCGAACTGTATGCGAAAGCTTTCATCGCGTCGGCGCTACGCCAGAGGCTGAAAGTCGCTTGATGCTTCACCGGCGCTTCGCCAATTCCGATGGAGGCGAGTAGCCCTTCGGCGTCGTCGAGGGCGCGGCTCGTCGCGTGTACGTGGCTCCAAAATCGGCGGAGTCGGTTCCAACGAATTGAAGCCCGCGTCAACACGGCGACGGGGGAATCGGCCGCCGGCGAGGCAGCGGGAAGAAACGGATTTACGCCGCCCCACGCCCCGTGAGATTGCATTGCAACTAATCGCACCGTCCAGATTTCGACGGTGTGGCGACGGTAAGCCGTGAACAATCGTGAATCGCCGAAAAAATCATCAGCCGCTTTTGAACTTTCCCATGTCGCCAGCAATCCGTAGCGCGAGAAATTCGGGCGCAGGCTAAAGCCGCCGCCTTCGCCGCTTCCAAGAAGTTTCCAAAACCGAAGCCCCGCGACGCGCGACATTTCCGCGCGAGCCAGACCCATCTGCGCGAGCGCCCACAAACGATTTGTCGCGGTAGAGAAACCGAAGAGACTCAGCGTCGTCAACGGCACGTTGCCGTCGTTACCATTGAGAGGATTTGTCATCGTTGCCCAAATGGTACAACGTGGATGCGGGAACAACAAAAACCGACCGGAAGCGAAAGCACCGGGAAAAGGGAAAGGGGGGGAAGGGAAAAGAGCTAAGCATGACGCTTTTACCCTTCACCTATTTCCCCGCGTTATGTCCTACGCCTTGACCGCTTCGACAATGCTCAGATGCGACTTGGTGGGAACGACGCGCGTTAATCTGAAACCCGCCTGCGCTAACAACTCCCGAAACTCTTCTTCCGTGCGCTCAACGCCGCCCGGCGAAACGAGCATTTCGAGGTCGACAAGCTTTCCGAGGTGCGGCTCGTTGCCGGCGGGGATGACTGTTTCAATTAACAAAACCTTTCCGTCGGCGGCAATCGCGCGGTGAATGTTGCGAAAGATTTTGAACGACCGCTCGTCATCCCAATCGTGAATGATGTGCTTCATCATGTAGGCGTCGGCGCCCGCCGGGACGCTCTCGAAAAAGTCGCCGACTGAGATTTCCACACGCTCGGCCACGCCTCCGTCCTTGAGTATTTGATTCGCGCCTTCGGTGACTTGCGGCAGATCGAACAAAACCCCCTGCACGCCCGGGTTCGCCCCTAAGACTCCCGCGAGCAAAATTCCGTGCCCGCCCGCGATGTCAACGAGTTTGCGGAAACCGGAAAAATCGTAGGCCTCGACGATTGCGGGAACGACCTGCCGCGTCAGGTTTGTCATCGTGCGGTTAAAGATTTCGCTCGGCTCCGGGTTCTGTTGGAAGTAATCGAAAACTTCCATGCCGTGCACATGTCCCCACGCCGGTTTGCCGGTCTGGACGCTGTAAGACATGTCGCCGCAAACACTCCAGTGCCAGCCTTCGCCCATGAAAATCGCGGCGTCGCGGAGAGAGTTGGGGGCGTCGCGCCTGAGCGGTTCGGCGAGCGGCGTTAAGGAGAAAACCTTCGGAGCAATTTCGGCGAAGACGCCCTCGCTCGCCAACGCTCTTAGCAGGCGATACAACGAGCGTTCGTGCGTGCCGGTCGCGGCGGCTAAGGCGGCGATTGATTGCGGCTTCCCCGCGAGATGATCGGCCACTCCGAGTTTCGCGGCGACATAAATAGCCTGCGCGACAAAAACGCCCATTGTCATTTGCATCAACGCGGCTTCGGGCGGCATCTGCTGGACAAATGTCGTCGCTGCGGCGAGTGAGTTATTTTGAGTGTCCACTTATTTCTGACTCCTTTAGCGGTGTAAAATTCGAGGGCTACTTTGAAAAGTAACGAGGCGAAACGCCGTCCATGCGAAAGCCGTCTTGCACTCATCCGTCGTTGACGCGCTGTTGCCGCTCATCTACGACGAGTTGCGAAATTTGGCGGCCAACTATCTGCGCCGCGAGCGCCGCGATCACACGCTGCAGCCGACGGCGCTCGTCCACGAAGCTTATCTACGCTTAGTGGATCAACGCTCGGTCAACTGGCAGAACCGCGCGCACTTTTTCGGCGTCGCGGCGCAGTTGATGCGCCGCATCCTCGTGGATCACGCGCGCGCGCACAACGCGGAAAAGCGCGGCCACGATTTTCAGAAACTCTCCCTCGATGAAAACATTGATAAAGCCGACGAGCGCAGCGCCGAACTCATCGCTCTCGACGACGCGCTCAAAGAGTTGGCCGAGATTGACGAGCAGAAGAGCCGCATCGTCGAGTTGCGCTACTTCGGCGGCCTAACGGTCGAAGAAACGGCGGAAGTCTTGGGCGTCACGCCGATTACCATCAAACGCCACTGGCGCATGGCGAAAGCGTGGCTGCACGGAAGGATGCAGAATGAGTGATGAGTACTGAGTGCTGAGTAAGGCATTCCCACTCAGCACTCAGCACTTAGCACTTAGCATTCAGTACTTGAGTAATGTCCCCCGAACACTGGCAACAAGTCGAAGAGATTTTCCAGACCGCGCTCGACCTCGCGCCCCAAAAGCGCGCGTCTTAACTTGACGCGCGCCTGCGAGGACAAAGTTGAGTTGCGGCGGGAGGTGGAGAAACTTATTTCGCAGTATGAACAGGGAAGGGCGTGTTAACGCGCACTTAGACGCCCTTCCTCACGGTCGAAGCTCTCCGCCCTCTCTCCCATTTGAGCCATTACCCAATTCAAAGAATTTTGGCGAAAGCCTCTCTACGCGGGCACGGCCTCGATGATACTGAAGTCCGAAGCGGTCGGCACGACGCGCGACAGCTTGAATCCAGCCTTCGACAGCAATACCTCGTATTCATGTTCGGTGCGCTCACGCCCGCCGGTCATCGTCAACATAATCAAATCCATGAACTTACTGAAATGCGGTTGTTCGTTCGGCGGCATGACTGCTTCAACGAGCAGCAGTCTGCCGTTTTCCGGCGTCACGCGCCGGATGTTTTTCAGAAGTTTCAGCGAACGCGCGTCGTCCCAATCGTGGATGATCCAGCGCATCGTATAAACGTCGCCGCTCGGCAGAACCGCCTCGAAAAAATCGCCGCCTACCACTTCGCATCTTTTACCGACTCCGGCTTCATCAAGAAACCCTCGTGATTTCTCGACGACCGAAGGGGCGTCAAACACGACGCCCGCGAGATGCGGATTCGCCACCATGATCGCCGCCGTCATACTGCCCAAACCGCCGCCGACATCAACCAATTTTTGGCAATCGGAAAAATCGTAAGCCTCGATGAC
>JBPCPQ010000474.1:0-2376 GCA_050999015.1 Pyrinomonadaceae bacterium
TTCCAAATCAAAGACCGCGCTCGCCAACTCCGCCGCCATCACAGCGCCTGCGCCGCAGTATGCTGAGGTCGTGTTCCCGCTCCGCGTCGCGCAGACGTTCACCTACCGACTCCCGCTCGCGTTGCGCATGGACGCGCAAATCGGCGCACGCATTGTCGCACCGTTCGGACGCAAGCTTCTCGTCGGTTATATAGTCGCCCTGCACGATGCGCTCGATCCGGGCGTTGAGCTTGACGACTCGGAAATTAAAGAGGCCGAGGAACTGCTCGACAAGGAACCGATGCTGACGCCGGAAGTATTAGAGGTGACGCGCTGGATTAGCGACTACTACGCCGCGCCGTGGGGCGAAGTCTTAAAGGCCGCGCTGCCCGCCGGACTCAACGCGACAATTGAGCAGATTCTTTCAATCACGCCAGAAGGGCGCGACGAGATGGCGAAGCTTTCGACCAAACAAGTCTCGACCGCCAAAGGCCGCGCGCTCGCCATGATCGCCGAAGAAGGTGAGACGACTCTGCGCAACGTCGCGCGCGAGATCGGGCAGCCCCGCGCCGCCAAAGTGGCGAGAGATTTAGAGCGCGCCGGATGGATTACTTTTACGAACCGCGCACGGAGCGCGACGGCGCGCGCCAAGCGTCGCAAAGCAGTGCGATTGCTTCCGCCTGAAGAACACGCGAACAAAACCGCCCGCGTATTTACCGCCGCGCAGGAGCGGATCGTCGAAACTTTAATCTCGAACGGTGGCGAGATGTTTTTCGCGGAGTTATTAGAAGTCGCTTCCGTCAGCGCCTCAACAATTCAGACGATGGAAAAGCGGCGACTCGTAGAAGTGCTTGTCCGCGAAGTGCGCCGTGACCCACTCGCGGATGCGGTGTTGCCTGAAACCACTGACGGATTGTCGCTCACTGACGCGCAAGCCGCCGCGCTCGGTGAGATCGAAGCCGCACTCGACGCGGGCGCTTTCGCCTCATTTCTCTTACACGGCGTCACCGGCAGCGGCAAAACTGAAATCTACATTCGCGCGATGCGCGCCGCGCTGTTGAAAGGGCGCTCGGCAATGATGCTCGTCCCGGAAATCGCTTTGACGCCGGTCTTTTCCCGTCGCTTGCGAGCGCACTTCGGCGACGCGGTGGCGATTTTCCATTCTTCACTGACCGTCGGCGAACGCTTCGACGAGTGGAACCGATTGAAGAGCGGCGAAGCCCGCGTCGTCATCGGCACGCGCTCCGCCGTCTTCGCGCCGGCCTCTGACTTAGGCATCGTCATCATTGACGAGGAACACGAAGCTTCTTACCGCCAACAGGAATCGCCCTACTACAACGCGCGCGACACAGCGGTGGTGCGTGCGTCGAAAGCGGGCGCGGTGGTTGTGCTCGGCTCGGCCACGCCGTCGCTTGAATCGTTTCACAACGCCCGCGCGGGCAAGTATCGTTACCTTCAACTGCCGAACCGCATCGCTAACCGCGCGATGGCGCGCGCCGAAATCGTTGACATGCGCGAGGCGTTCAAAACGTCAGGCCGCCATCAGGTTTTCTCCGACCAACTCCTGACGGCGATTGAAGAAACGCACGGGCGCGGCGAGCAAAGCATCATCCTGCTGAACCGTCGAGGCTATTCGAGTTTCGTGTTGTGCCGCTCGTGTGGCGAGCGCGTGCAGTGTGCGAACTGCGATGTCACGCTGACTTTTCACCGGGGCGAGAACAATCTCGTCTGCCACTACTGCAATTTTCGCGGACGCGCGCCATCCGAGTGCCCGTCCTGCAATGGGCAGTTCATCTATTTCATCGGCGAGGGGACGGAGCAAATCGAAGAGATTCTTCAAAAGCGCTTTCCTTCGATCCGCATCGCGCGCCTTGATCGAGACACGACCTCGCGGCGACATTCTTACGAGGAAGTTATTCTCCGCTTCGGCGCGGGCGAGTTGGACATGCTCGTCGGCACACAGATGATTGCGAAGGGACACGACTTTCATAACGTCACCCTCGTCGGAGTCGTGTCGGTTGACACCGGCCTCGCGCTCCCTGATTTCCGCGCCGCCGAAAGAGCTTTTCAGTTAATCACGCAGGTGGCCGGTCGCGCTGGGCGCGGGGAATTGGCGGGGCGGGTGTTGATTCAAACTTTTCATCCCGAACACTACGCCCTGCGCCACGCCCGCGCGCAAGACTATGAAGGCTTCTTTGAAGAAGAGATTCGCCACCGGAAGAATATGAATTACCCGCCGTTCGTCGCGCTCGCTTCGCTGCTCGTGCATGGCGAAGATTTAACGCGCGTGCAAACAACGGCGGCCGAAATCAGGGACGCGCTCGACGCCGCGAACAGCGAGCGCCACTGCCGCATCCTCGGCCCCGCGCCCGCCCCGCTCGCGCGTCTGCGCGGCGA
>JBPCPQ010000206.1:0-3006 GCA_050999015.1 Pyrinomonadaceae bacterium
GCTCGTCATAAGCGAAGAGTGGAATGCGTACCTCTTCCGTAAACACCTTCACCTCGTCCTGTTCAGTTGGCGGCGGCGAAGGGTTCGGCACGGGGCCTCTCTGCGCGCGCGCGGGCGGCGTCGTGAATCCGAGAAATAATGAGGCGAGCAGGACGAACAGTAAGAATGTGTGGCGCATAAATTATCTGAAAGGAAAGCTCAGAATCTGCTTATCTCAGATGCCTCTTGCGAGCGGAGGGGTTTGCCCTGAAGGTAAAGGCGGAAGGATGAACGAAAAGCTATGAAACTCAAGGACAAAGAGTTGCCGGTGTATGTCCCGAAGGGACAAAGGGAAATTAGCCGGTGGTGCAACAACCGGAAACAAGTACAAAAATGCCTCCGCGTCCTGAAGGGACGCGGGACGGCAGATGCGGTCTTAGGGGAATCGCAATTCTCGCTTGCGCCCCTTCAGGGCGCAAAGATACATCGGCACGTATCCCGGCGGTTGCACCACCGGCTAATTTCCGCCTCCGGCGCGAAAACACCGAAACATTTTCTTGAGTGTCGTATTTGAAAAAAGACCAGACGCCAGCGATCACACCTTCATCCTTCCGCCTTCATCCTTGCCTTTTGCGCGCCTGCGCCTGAACCGCCGTAATCGCTACGGCGTCAACGATGTCTTCAGCTTTGCAGCCGCGCGACAAATCGTTGGCGGGTTTATCGAGGCCTTGCAGGACGGGGCCGATGGCCGTCGCGCCGGCGAGGCGCTCGGTCAGCTTGTAGGCGATGTTGCCGGCCTGAAGGTCGGGAAAGATCAACACGTTGGCACGACCGGCGACGCCCGACCCCGGCGCCTTCGATTGCGCCACGCCGGGCACGAGCGCCGCGTCGGCCTGCAATTCGCCGTCAACATCAAGCTCGGGCGCGCGGGCGCGCACCGTGCGCGTCGCTTCGATCACTTTGTCGGCGAGTTTGTGAGAGGCGCTGCCTTTCGTCGAGAAGGAGAGCATGGCGACGCGCGGCTCCACTTCGAGTAGCGCGCGGCACGACTCGGCGGAGGCCAGCGCAATCTCCGCCAACTCCGCCGCCGAAGGCTCGATCACAACGCCGCAATCCGCGTAAATCAGCGCGCCGCTTGCGCCGAACTCAGGCGTCGGCAGAACCATCACGAAAAAGCTGGAGACGAGCTTAAATCCGGCGCGCACGCCGATACAGTGAAGTGCCGCGCGGACGGTGTGCGCGGTGGTGTTCGTCGCGCCCGCCACCGAGCCGTCCGCTGCTCCCAAGCGCACCAGCAGATTGCCGTAATAAAGCGGGTCGCGGACGGCGAGGCGCGCTTCGTCGGGCATCATTCCTTTCGCGCGCCGCAGGTCGTAATAGAGCGCCGCCATCTTCCCGAAGTCGGCGGCGCGGCGATGGTCAATAATAGTGACACCGCTCAGATCAGCGCCCGCCTCGCGCGCCGCCGCGCGAATCTTTTCTTCGTCACCGAGCACTGTGACGCGCGCTATTCGCTCACGCGCACACGTTGCCGCCGCGACGACAGTGCGCGCGTCTTCTCCCTCCGGCAGAACGATGTGCTGCAAATCGGCGGCGGCGCGTTGGCGAATGCGTTCGAGTATGGACATGGAGAAAGTAGTCAGTAGTCGGTAGACAGGAGTCAGTAGACGCTTCGCGCAGGTATGTTTGAATCTTTCCAATGAGAGGGCAGATACAAATGCTGGCTACCGACCGCTGACCACTGCTCGACAATTTACCACGTGGAGAGCGCGAGCACACATGGAAGATTGGTGTTTAAGGAAGGCTTTGCGGCGTAAGAGAAAGGAAATAACTAAAGGGAAAACGGTAAAGCAGAGTTTCGCTCTACCCCTTTCTCGCTTACTCTTTCCCCATTTCCCCTTCCGTCTTATGCGGCGAGTGAAGCATCAACTAAATCTTCGGCGGCGGCGGCGAAGTGAGCGATTAGAACGGGGTCACTCGTCTTGAGCGCGCGGAACCAACGCGCTTCAGTTTGTGGTGTGTCGAACTCGTCCTCTTCGTGAGCGACGAGCGCGACGCGCACGCTCGGCGAGTCGGCGATCACGAACCATTCGCGCGACAGTTTTGAGTTTTCCGCTACACCGATCAAGCGCATGTTCGGATGGCGCGGCGGCGTCCAGTCGGCCACGCCGAAAACATAGACCCGCTCCGAGATGTCCGCCATCCGAAGATAGCGATCAACAACGGCCTCCATCCGGGACAGCTTCTGGAATCCCGCGTAGATTCGCCCGGCGCGATTAGTCCGCAGCAGCACCGCGTTCTCGATCAGCAGACTGAGGTACTCAAGACACGGCACCTGCGAACGAAACACGAACGTCCCGCGCTCGTCAAAATCCCGGCGCGAAAGGTTGGACACGTCGCCCAAGTCCTCAATGGCGGAAGACTCTGCGGCGGCCCCGGAAGCGTATTCATACATCGAAAAATCTTTCACTTTATAAAACTTAACCTCCGGCGCTCGTCCGCCGGTTCATCTTTTACTCTTCGGTCGCTTCGTTGTCGTTTCAAATGTTTCGCTTAATTGTGAAGGTGAGAGGGGGACGCTGAGGGGGAGAAACGCGGGGACGCGGCGAGAAGAAACAAAACCACTGTGCTGCTTTTACATCGGCCCCCGGCCCCCGACCCCCGACCCCTGTTCCCGCAGCGCGCCGAGCAGTTTCTCGTGGATGCCGCCGAAGCCTCCGTTGGACATGATTGCGACAACGTCGCCGTCGCGGAGTTGTGCGGCGAGGTGCCGGACGATTTCGTCTGCGCCGTCGAAGCAGAATGCCGGCGTGCCCTGCGAGGCGACTCCGGCGGCGAGGTCGTCGGTGTCAAGCAATGGTTGCGAGTTGTCGCCCGCCCGCCCGCGATTGAAGACGTTGGCGACGATGACGTGGTCGGCTTGGCGGAGGGCGTCCACGTAGTCGTCCTGAAAAACGGCGAGACGTGAGGTCGCAGAGCGCGGCTCGAAAACGGCGACGACGCGACTCCCTTTGTACTTCGCGCGTA
>JBPCPQ010000463.1:0-3175 GCA_050999015.1 Pyrinomonadaceae bacterium
ATCCGATCAATGGCGGCGCGGGCGCGGGCGGCGCTGCCCGTCAAGCCCTGTTCGAGCGTCGTTTCGCCGGTGAACGAGAGAACGGCCACTTCGTCTTTTCTGTCTCGTATCACGGTGTCAATGAAGGCGCGCGCGGCGATTTTTTCATCGGGCAGAGTCCGCTCCTGCGAGCCGCTCGTGTCAATCATAATCGCCAGCGAAAGCGGTCGGTCGGTTTCGCGCTGGAAGGTGAAAACTTCCTGCGGCACGCCGTCCTCAAACACGCGAACGTCTTCCTGCCGAAGCGTCGTGATGAAGCGCTTGTTTTTATCAACTGCGGTGAACACGAGGTTAGTCAGATCAGTCTCAACGCGCAGCACTTCGTCGTCCGGCAACGTCGTGTCGTCGTCTGGCTTCGGCCTAGCGGGCCTTTGTCCGGGCGCAGGCTGCTGAGGTTGGGTCGTCTGAGAAACGGCGAGCATGCCGCCCGAAGTTAGCATCACGGCGGAAAGAACTGACGATAAGACCCACGCGATTTGTCTGCGATACAACATTTATTTCAACTGCCCCTCTCAGTGAAGAGATGAGGGATAAATTAAAATCGGTCTTGATTTCATCCCTCATCCCTTAGCGAACTGTGTCGTTAATCGCCGTGTAGCCATCACGGGTACGCACCTTCAGGCCATCGCGCTTGTCGGCGAGTTTCACCTCAATCTTGCGCTTCTTGCCATCGTAGCTGTTGTTCTTCGGCTTATAGGTGACGATGTACTGCGAGCGCAACTCCTTGGCAATTTTGGTGAAGGAGCGCTCGAGTTCGATGAAGTCGCCGGTGAAGAAGGCGCGGCCTCCGGTTTCCTCACAAAGTTTTTCGAGGTCGCGGTCGCCCCGGTCAGACACCTGTCCGGCTTCGACGCCCGGAACCGTGCCCGCGAATCCCGCCTTCGTCGAGATGGCATAAACAATCGTCTCCGTCCGCTGCGCGATGTCAATCGCGTCGCGCAAGTTCGCGCGGCTATAGGTGTCGTCGCCGTCGGTGATGACGACGAGCGCGCGGCGCGCTGAGCCGAGGCCGCGCAGTTTCTCGTCACAGAATTGCCAAACCGCGTCGTACAGCGCGGTGTGATGCCCGGGTTTTTTGACGCCGTAGACGGCGCGGTCGAGTAAGTCAAGTTTGTCGGTGAAGTCCTGATGCATCTTCACTTCGTCGTCGAAGGTGACGAAGGCGACGCGGTCTTTGCGCAGCCGCACGACCGTGTGAATGAAATTCATCGCCGCTTCCTGTGAGAACTTCATCTTCCCGGCGGTGGACGCTGACGTATCCATTAACACGCCGACGTAAACCGGCAGCCGCTCGAACTCACTGTTGAATGACGCAATCGCCTGCGGTTGCTTGTCTTCAAAGATGAGAAAGTCCGAGGCCGCGAGTCCCGGAACCGGCTGTCCCTTTTTGTCGAGGACGGTGATCGGGAGACGCACTTCGTTAATCGTCACCCCGATGGGCGCATCGTCCGGGTCTTGCACCGTCGTCGTGGGCGGACGGTTCGCCGGTTGCTGCGGCGCAGGCTGCTGCGCTGCGCCTTGTAGACCGGCGGACGCCAGCACTAACGCATTCAAAAGAATGGCACTGATGATACTTTTCATAAATATATGGAACGAAGCGCGGGGAACATCACTGTCTCTCGTTACTTTAACGCCCGTGTTTACGATGTCGCCCGCGTGAAAAATCGTTGCTTGTAAGCGTTACGGTGTGAGGCGGATAGTATAGCAATCATGCCGCCGAAGAGCCTACTTTTCGGGAGCTGTGTCCAAAATACAAATTTCGTGTAATGCGTAGATTGAGGCTACGGCAACGCAATTTCACACAGAGACACAGAGGATTGACAGAGCACCACAGAGGTTTTGAATATCTTCTCTGTGTCCTTCGTGCGCCCTCTGTGTCTCTGTGCGAACCTTTGTCGCCAAACCATTTGGTTTCTTTCGTCGCGTGCGGATTGACCTGAGCGCACTTACCTAAAATCATTTCAATCCATCAAGAAACATCTGCAACTCGTCGGGAAGCGGCGCGCTGAAACGCACCATCTCGCCGGTGCGCGGGTGGCGGAAGCCGAGATGCGCGGCGTGCAAAAACTGGCGATTCAATTTCGTAATCATCAAACGCACCCGAGCGTCCGGCACGTTGCGGTCGCGCCCCCCGCCGTAAATTTCGTCGCCGACGACCGGATGCTTCAGCCACGCGAGATGCACTCTGATCTGGTGCGTGCGCCCGGTCTTAATCTCTACATCGAGCAGGGTGAATCGTTCGTAGCAGCGGAGCACGCGGTAGAGCGTCAGCGCCTCGCGCCCGCCGCGCACAACGGCCATTTGCGTCCGCTTACGCGGGTCGCGCGCGAGAGGTTCGGCGATGCGCCCGCCCTCGCCACTGATGCGCCCGTGCGCGAGCGCGACGTATGACTTGAAAACTTCACGCGCGCGGAACTGCTCGCTGAGATTCTCGTGCGCGCTCGCCGTCTTCGCCACGACGAGCAGTCCCGACGTGTTGCGGTCGAGGCGATGCACGATACCGGGACGTAACGATTGCGGATTTGCGAACTGAGAGGATGTTTCGTCCGGCTCGGTTTCTCGCGCGGTGTCATTGTCTTTGGTCATCAATCCGCAATCCGCAATCCGCAATTGAAAGGCTAGAGCGTTCGCAAGTGTGCCTGAAGAAACTCCGGCTGCCGGGTGAACGACTATCCCGGCGGGCTTGTTGACGACGATCAACTCGTCGTCTTCATAAACAATGTCGAGGGGAATGTTTTCGGGCGTGAGATTAAGCGGCGGCGGGGCGGCAAGCTCGACTTCGATTATATCTTTCGCGCGCAGCTTATACGACGGTTTGCTCGAATGGCCTTCGACGAGCACGTCGCCGTCTTCGATCAATCGCTTCAGCGTCGTGCGGCTTGTGCCCGCGATGCGCGCCGCGAGATATGCGTCGAGCCGCTCACCCGCTTCGCTCAAAGAGACTTCAAACGTGAGCGCGTCAGGCAATTGTTCCGCGCTTGTAATCTGCTGAACATCAAGATCGCCGCTCACCGCGCCGTCACTCCTCACGCGCGCGCCGCGCCCGCGCGCGTCTTCGCTACCGATGCGTCGCCGCTTTCGTCATCAACATCCGCGCTATTCGCCGCCGCGCGCCGCCAGCGAAGGACGAGAAAGA
>JBPCPQ010000047.1:0-6833 GCA_050999015.1 Pyrinomonadaceae bacterium
ACGCGCGCGACGCCGTTCCTGACAGTGGCACCGTCACGCTGCGAACGCGGAGCGGTGAGGACGGCACGATTCTGATCGAGGTCGCCGACACCGGCATCGGCATCGCGCCCGAAAACGTCGCGCGCATCTACGACCCGTTCTTCACCACGAAGGGTGTGGGGCGCGGCACCGGCCTCGGACTTCCCGTGACCTACGGCATCGTGCAGGAACACTCCGGCCACATCAGCGTCGAGAGCGCCCCCGGCAAAGGCACCACCTTCCGCATCACCCTCCCGACCGCCCACGCCCGCGCGCGCCTTCAGGCAGCGGGTGATTAAAACCTATCAGCGGCAGGTTTAAGAATCACTCTCCATTTATTAGAAGCCTCCGTCGTCAGCCGACGGGCCGTAGATCGCCGGTACTGGCACGTTGTTGAGTCGCAGATAGACGGTCAATTGTCCGCGATGATGCGCCAAGTGATTGAACACGGCGTCGCGCAGCATGATGTGTCGCGGTTGCTCCCCCGCCACGTGCCCGCTGACGAGCAACCGCCATGTTTTCATCAAATGTTCATCGGTAGTGTTTGTGAGAGCTTCACGCGCCTCGGCCACGCCACCGTCGAGCGCCTGCACCAATTCGCGGCTCGTGCGGAGCGGTTCCGTTTTGTACGTGGTCAGTTCCAACTCATCCTGTTTAATCATAAAGACAGTCCACGACGGCAGCCGCGCGACAAGCTCTGCCAGATAACCGAGCGGCATTGATTTCTCGTGCGGCTTCCAGTCATAACGCCCGTCGGGCACGCGCTCCAGTGTGCGGCGCGTCGCGGCGGCTTCTCGTTCGAGTTCGGCCAGGAACAGTTCAGTCATCTTCATATGATTAAGTCTCCTCGTAGGTAGATTGTGTTTCCCGCGAACCAATTTTTTTAGCGCGCGTTCAGCATCACGCGAGTTCGTCGCGGCACTTCCGGCGATGCGTCACACTGCCGCTACTGATCTACTGATTCAGGTAGTCGGTGCGGTAGTCGGTCTGCCTCTTCGGCTCCTTCTTTTTCTACGGCCTTAATCATCTGTTCCGGCGGCGCGGGCGGAAGAACGGCGGCGTGGAAGCCGGCTTCGGCGAATGCCTTTGACACGGCCTCGGACACTTCGTCTCTGACGTCCGCTTTGTCGGTGCGGCGTGGGTCATACCAGAAGCGACCTTCGAGGTGAGTGGTGCGCGGGTCGTATTGGCGCACGATGATAAGCGGCTCGACGCGGCCTCTGATGGCCGTATGGTTAATCATCGAGCGCACGAAAATCTCTTTCGCTACTTCCGCATCGTCCGCCGGAACGGCGAAGGACACGGACTCTCTGAGCAGACGCACCGCCGTGTTGTTGATGACGACCTCAGTGATTAGCTTCGTGTTGGGGATGATGACGAGACGCCCGTCGTAACCGCGCACCACCGTGTCGCGCATCCGAATCGTCTGAATCGTGCCTTCGTAAGCTCCCATCTCGATCTGGTCGCCGATGTTGAAGGGACGGTAAATCAAAAGCATGATGCCCGACAAAAGGTTCGACAGCACGTCCTTCAACGCGAAGCCGAGCGCGAAGCCGGTTAGTCCTAATCCCGCGACGAGCGCCGTCACGTCAAGTCCGGCGGCTTGCAGTGCGGTGAGCAGTCCGAAGGTAAGGATGCTGTAGTAGTAGACGCGCGACAGCAGCACCACCACGCCGGTGTCGGCGCGGACGCGCGGCGCGGCGTGCGCGATAATGCGCTGCCCGATCATCGCGGCGGCGAAGAAGACGGAGAAGACGACGATGCCGATGATAATGTCGTCGAGGGAATTTATTACTTTGGCGTAGAGGTCAACGAAGACATGCGCGATTTGATCCCGCTTCGCGGCGAGTGAGGGCGTCGGTGTCGCAGGCTGCCACGCGGAGGAAATGATGAATGCGGAATGCGGAATGCGGAATAAGAGCAGTTGATTCATTGGCTCATTTCTTCGCTGGTTCATTGAACCGATGAGGCGGCGAGACAATTTTCTTCAGTTCATCATTCATCATTCCGCATTCATCATTTTCGCTACTCGCCCTGCCAACGGAAGCGTTCGCCGTCGCCGCCGTTCCACGGATTGCCGCGCATATGGTAGCCACCCTCTTCCCAGAAGCCGGCACTGTCTTCCGCGAGAAAGCGCACGCCCTTGATCCACTTCGCCGATTTCCAAGCGTAGAGTTGCGGCACAATCAAACGGACGGGGCCGCCGTGCTCCGGCGGGATTGGTGCGCCGTCGTGCGACCACGCGAACAGCGCGTCTTCGGCGAGGAAGTAATCTATGGGAAGGTTCGTCGTCCAGCCGTAATCGTAAGCGAGCGCGAGCACAAACTTCGCCTCCGGTTTGACGCCGGCGAGCTGCGCCACCTCGCGCGTCGAAACGCCGCTCCACAAGTTGTCGAGCCGCGACCAACGTGTGACGCAGTGAAAGTCCGCATAGACTTTCACCGGCGGCAGCGTCATAAACTCGTCGAGCGACCACTTCAAAGGATTCTCGACTAAACCTTCGACGGCAAACTCCCACTTCTCAATATCAATGTCGGGCGTACCATGCGCGTCCAAGACCGGCCACTTGCGCGTTCGGGTTTGTCCGGGCGGAATGCGGTTCGCGCGCTCCGTGTCAGGGCTGATGATTGCGCCCGGCTCACCCACTTCTTCCGGTCGTCGCGCATCATTCTGCTGATACTTCGGGTCTTTGAAAAGCCCGTCGAGAAAACTCATAAACCACTCCCAAGAACTCAGGAGTCAGGAGACAGAAGTCAGAATTAAGAACAAGAGCGTGTTTCTGTTGCTTCCGGCTTGCTGCCTACTGCCCACTGCCTTCTGCCTACTTCTTAGATGACCGCTCCGCGAGCCGCATCAATTCTTCCGGCATCCACTTGGAAACACCCTTCTCGACCTGACCCTTGATTCCAACGCTGCGGTCGTGCCACTCATCCGCTTCGCCGAGCGTGCCGCGCTCGCTTTCGTAGCGCTCGGTCTGCTCGAGGCTGAGGATGATGCCGTTGATGATCTCGCGCCAGTCCTCGATCTGGATGCCGCGCCGCACACGCGACAGCCCTGCCGACCAATCTTCCTCAGGCGCGCGCGCGTCCTGTTCGGGAATCGCCAAATTGTAGAGCGGCGGAAGCGGCGCACCTGTGTACTCGTCAACGAGCCGTGCCCGCAAATCCTTGTAAGATATTTGTGCGTTCTCACGGCGCAACGCCTGCGCCCGGCGGAAAATGTCCGCGACAGATGCTTGCTCTTTAGTCATTATTGATGCTTTCTTCGCTGAAATAATCTTGACGACTAAATTACACGACCCCGCGTCGGAATCACAACCCGACGAAAGAATTGAGCGCCGAATGAGCGTCAGTATTTTTACGACTTCGGCTGTGATTGTGAAGGCGGGCGTGGACAAGAATCCGGTGCTATAATTGCGACATGAAAGTCCTTAACTACACAGTCGTGATGACGCCGGACGAGACGGGAGGCTACGTCGTCACCTGTCCGGCACTGCCCGGTTTGGTGACTGAAGGCGACACGCTCGAGGAAGCGCGCGAGATGGCCGCCGACGCAATCATTGGTTATCTTGAAAGCCTAAGAAAAGACGGAGAGCCGATTCCACCCGACAACTCAATTACCGAAGAAGTAAGCGTCGAATTCGCCTGATTATTCCCCTTGTTGAAAATCCCTCCCTCAAAGCAAGTCTAAAAATTCATCAATCGTCAAGCCTGTCTGACTGATAATTGACGCGAGCGTGCGAGGCTTCAGGTCTTTGTTGTGGTAAGCGACGGTCACTCTCCGATTTTCTTTTTTCAGGATGTAATGACTTCCCGTCGTATGGTGGACGTAAAAGCCCCCGCGCTCAAGAGCCTTGATAAGCTGTTTAGGTTTTATCGCGGGTAACTTTTTGCTCATTGACGAATCCTCTAAATAAAGAATTCACGTTGCGCGCTTTGAGAAGTTTTCAGCCGTCGAAGATGGCGGCAGCATAAAGCCCCGTGTGGAGCGAGAGCGCAACGCGGGGTAATGATGACAAAAGCATGGGCAAGCTATCGAAGATAGCGACAGCGCATGATCGGTAACATCTGTAGCCCGCTCACGCGGGCTTGCGTGGTTGTTCTACCGCTAACCCCGCGCTCGTCCTTCGGACTTCGCACGGGGCTTTCGGCTTCCGCCCGCCTTCGCGGGCTAAGTACAGACAGCGCGTAAGGTGAGTAAAGAACACGTCCCCTCGTCTGCAACATTACTTACGACTTTTCTTCTTCGCTGCCGCCTTCTTCTTCACCGCTGACTTTTTATTCCCTCGACCTTTCTCCTGCTTATCGCGCATCATCTTCTCGATTAAAGCCACGCCTTCTTTCCTCGCCTTAATCGCCAAACGTCTGGCCTCTTCTTCCGTGCGCCCGTCGGAGGAGAAGTGAAACTTGCGGTTGATGCGTTTGCCGTTCGGGAGTATCCAGCCCGCCTGCCAAACGTCGTAGTAGTACCCGCGCTTGACGGAGTGTGTGCGATGAACGCCGGGCGGGTTGCCTTTGTTGCGGGAGTTCGGACGATTGAACATGTTCCCGCGCTCCGGCTTCGGATACATGATGAGCAGCGCGTCGCGGTATCTTTTCGCTTCACGCAGCGCGCGCTCGTCGTTGCCGCCGTGCGCGTAGTCGCTGAAAAATCTTTGAATCATTTTTCCGTCGCGGTGAATCCTGAACCACCAGCCGTGCTGACGTTTTTTGAATTGGTCAATGCGGCTGATGTGACGCATCTGTTCGTCTTTTTTCATGGCATCCTTCACCTCGCAAAAGCGGGCACATCATCAAGTGAACTGATAGACGGGCTTATCAATTGTGACTATATTCAATCATGCTTTATATGGTTGTAGAACACTTTAAGAGTCAAGACGCCTTACCAGTCTATCGCCGATTCCGAGAACAGGGACGGCTCGCTCCTGAAGGGTTGACCTATATTTCGAGTTGGATTGACGAGAGATTCCATCGCTGTTTCCAACTGATGGAAACAGCTGATCGAAACTTACTCGACCAATGGATCGCCAATTGGAACGATATCGTTGACTTTGAAGTGTTTCCGGTCATGACATCCCATGAAGCCACGGGAAAAATCGCTCCGTATCTTTGATTGTCATAACCTCCCTATGAACCACCCGAACGATTACGCGGTTGAACTGTTGTGTCTCAAAACCGTGTAGCCGGATTCGGGTAAGGCCGCACCTCTCACCTCAATCTCCGCGCGTTACTTTTTAATCATTCTCAGAGTACAATACCCGCCTTACCAGCAGTAACCTCCCCGACCGCACGGCAAAGCGAATCAGTATTCGCCGGGAGAGTCCATTGCTATAAAGTTAGAATCACACACATCTGTAACATGGGAGATGCTATGCGACAAGACAAAATCACGCGACGAAAATTCGTCGCCGGCACGGGCGGGGCCGCCGTCGGCGCGATGATCGTGCCGCGCAGCGTGCTCGGTGGGCCGGGCTATCAAGCGCCGAGCGATACACTCAACGTCGCCGTCGTCGGCTGCGGCGGGCAGGGCGCGACGAACGCGGCGGAACTCGTCGGCGGCGGCCAGAACATCGTGGCGCTCGCCGACGTTGACTTCGGCTTCGTTGACCAAGCGATGACGCGCCGGACGAAGAACCGCGACGGCTCGGCGAACCAAAACTTCATCAGGTTGCAGGAAGCTTACGGCAAGGCGAAGCGTCACGCCGACTTCCGCAAAATGCTCGAAGCGCACAAGGACATTGACGCAGTTGTCATCGCCACGCCCGACCACACACACGCCGTCATTGCGAAGGCCGCGATGGAACTTGGCAAGCATGTCTATGTCGAGAAGCCTCTCACTTACACGGTGCAGGAAGCCCGCGTGTTGCGCGACGTGGCGCGGCGCACCAAAGTCGTGACGCAGATGGGCAACATGGGACATTCGAGCGACGGCGCACGCCTCGTTAACGAGTGGATTCAGGCCGGCGTGATCGGCCCCGTGCGTGAGGTACACGTCTGGACTAACCGCCCCATCTGGCCGCAGGGCGTGCCACGCCCCGGCAAAACCGCCGCCCAGCCACAGGATCAAATGGCGACAGCTCTGGCGCTTCCCGAAAACTGGACGCAGCGCGGAGTCTCGAAAGGAATCGCGTCGGCGATGGCGGGTAACTACTCAGCCCCTTCGGGACTCGACTGGGATTTGTACCTCGGCCCGGCCCCGGAAGTGCCGTACCACCCGATTTATCATCCGTTCAATTGGCGCGGCTGGACAGACTGGGGGACGGGCGCGCTCGGCGACATGGCCGCGCACCTGATTGATCATCCGTACTGGGCGCTCGGGCTGACTTACCCGACGAGCGTCGAGGGGACTTCGACGCCGTGGGGCATGGACAGTGACAATAAACCGGCCAGCTATCCGGTCTCGACGAGAGTCACCTACAAGTTTCCGGCGCGCGGGGCGCAGCCGCCGGTCAGTATTTACTGGAGCGACGGCGGGTTGATGCCGACGCGGCCTGAGTTGCTGCCCGATGACGTTCCGTTGGAGCGCGGCGGCGGCGTCATCTACGTCGGCGAGAAGGGCATTCTGATGCACGAGACCTACGGCAACAAGCCGCGCCTGTTCCCGGCCTCGCTGATGGAAGCGGCGCAGAAAGTGCCGAAGACCTACCCGCGCATCGAGACCAACGACGACCCGCAGAAGTCGCCGAAGCATCGCATGAACTGGGCGAACACGATCAAGGGCAAGGACAAGGCGAGCAGCCCGTTCGACTACGCCGCGCCATTGACCGAGACGATGCTGCTCGGCATCGTGGCGCTGCGCACCGGACAGGGAAAGAA
>JBPCPQ010000193.1:0-5083 GCA_050999015.1 Pyrinomonadaceae bacterium
ACCGCCCATTCCAGCCGGCCACATTGTCGCTCTTTCGCAAGCTTGGCGAGATACGCAAGCATCGCCCGTCCGATGCCTTTCCCGCGCGACTCCGGCTTAACGAACAAGTCCTCCAGATAAAGACCCCGGCGACCGACGAACGTCGAGAAGTTATGAAAGAAGACGGCGAAGCTGACAGGCTCATCTTTGTCATATCCGATGATCGCTTCGGCACCCGGACGCGACCCAAACAATTCCTCTCGGAGCACATCTTCGGTGGCCGACACTCTGTCGGACAGACGCTCGTACTCGGCCAATTCTCGGATGAAAGAAAGAATTAGCGCGACATCCTCTTCGATGGCGGTGACGATTTTGAAATCATCAACAGACATGAGTGCCGGCATCTCGTTTTTAGTCATTGATGCACAAGTTCACCTTTATACCGCGCGGCTGTAGCGTCCGGCACTCTTCTCAGGCATCCCGCGCTTCATCATAAAATCCCGCGCGGCAATACGACTCATCGAGCAATTCCACAGGATGGCAGACGCGCAAGTGGAGTCCGGCGAGACGCGCGCCCGCTCCGATCTGCATGTGACAGCCGGGATTCCCGGTCGCCAAAATCTCCGCCCCCGTTTCTTTGATGTGCGCGAGCTTTTCGCCGAGCACGCGCGAGGACATCTCAGGTTCCAAGAGATTGTAAACTCCCGCGCCGCCGCAGCAGACGTCGCTGTCTGTGAGCGGCGCGAACTCAAGCCCGGCAACCGCGCGCAGCATTTCGAGCGGCGCTTCATTTGCGCGCTGACCGTGCAGGAGGTGACATGAAGCGTCGTAGGTCGTGCGCGCCGACTCGATTTCGGCTCCCGCACGAACTCTCGTCGCTCCCAACTGTTGGCTGACATCGCGGATGCGCTCACTAAACGCTTCGGCGCGCGCGGCATACTGTTCGTCGTGCGCGAGCAGATGACTGTATGAGGCGAGCATCGCGCCGCAGCCGCCGGCATTGGTAATAATCGGCGCGGTGTTGTCGGCGAAGGTGTCAATGTTTCGTCTAGCAAGTTGCCGCGCGCCGTCTAAGTCTCCGGCGTGCGCGTGCAGCGCGCCGCAGCACACCTGACCTCGCGGCGTATCAACTGGGCAATTGTTTGCGGCCAGCACACGCTCGGTAGCGCGGTTGACGCGCGCAAACAATCCTTCCATCACGCATCCGGTGAAAAGCGCGGCGTGACGTTTCTCACCAGCCAAATTTAAGTCGTCGCCGTTTCTTACGGCGGGCGGCGTAGTCGTCCGGTTACGACTCGTCGGGTTTTTATCGCTCGCTTTAACTCGCGCGCGATTCCTGTTTAGCTTTGCCGCCGATGAACTGTCGAGCAGCGCGAGCGCGAACTCGAGGCGCGGCGAGATGAAACGCGCGAGTTTCGTCTTCAGCAGTAATCCCGGCACACCCGCCTCACGCGTGAGCCGCGCGGCGGCGAACGCGAGGCGCAGACGTGAGGGATGAAGCCACAAGTGACGAAGGATGAAGTGCGACATTCTTCCCGTCAGACCTTCGCGCCTGCCGCCGCCGGCGATGTCCGCGCGCGCGGCTTCTAACAATTGTCCATACTGCACTCCAGAGGGACACGCGCTCTCGCACGCGCGGCATCCCAAACACCGATCAATGTGGCGCGTGAACGAGAGAGAAGAAAGCTCCAGCCTCCGCTCCTCGACGGCGCGCATCAGGTAGATGCGCCCGCGCGGGCTGTCGTTCTCGTCGCCCGTGTGAACGTATGTCGGGCAGGCTTCGAGACACAGGCCGCAGTGGACGCACGCAAGCAGCTTGTTTTCTTCAATCGCTAGAGCGTTGGCGAGTTGAACTGACATCTGAAGTACCTGCCTACATAGGTTTGAAGAAACTTGCTACCCCGAGGGCGATTAGAAGACTGCCAATAACGATTAGCATAACACTGAGTAGGAGCCATTTAGAAGACGTTGTGCTTCACGTTCTTCATTATTTCCGACCAGCCAGATCGGCCAGAATCTAAGGAAGCGGGTCATTCTTTTGTCTGAAATCTTCAGAAGCATCTTCCAACCGTAATAATTTAGTAGCACGCCAATTCCTATTGACACGAGGCTCTTCATATCACGTTAATTAACCATCCTTATATCACGTTAATTAACCATCCTTAATGGGACGAACAAGCAAAGCGCGCCAACGTCATGGCTAACCAATCTACATGAAGCGTCCCGGACTGAGAACATTCTGCGGATCGAGTTGTTCCTTCACGTTGCGCATCAATCTGTTTGTCGCTTCGGTCATCCCCCATGAATCAAACGCGTGTTTGATGTGCGGCGTGGCGTGCTCGACGGTGAGCGCGCCGCCGTTTTTGCCGGCCATCTTGCGCAGTTTGTTGAGAAACTGCAGAGGCTCATCATTGTCCGATTCATGCGCTTCAAACACGCGCAGCCGACCGTCGCCCACGCCCGCGTGCCACATTGACGGCGCTTGCCGCAGTGCTTCCGAACGCCGCTCAACTTCGGCGAGTAAGTTGCCCAACTCGGTTGGCAGCACGTGCGCCCGCCAGATTAGTTGTGCGCTGTGCTTCATCGGCGCGGCGGCGAGATTCGACCACAGTCGTGAATCGTCGTTAACCGTTTCGACAGCGGATGCCGGCAGGGATACTTGCAGAAGCTGAGTGGCTTGTTCGGTCTGGTGGAGCACCGCGCCCTCCGTCCCCGCGAAGCGGACGAGCAGCGCGTAGCCGGATGCGCCACCCGGCGCGTTAATCGCTAACCCCATGAGCGGCGACAGAATCTCGACGGCGACGGGCAGCAGTTGTGACGAAAGAATCTTGCGCGCCGCCGATAGCAGCACGGAGTAATCACCGGCCAGCGCCACAATCGTCGCCTCGCGCGCGGAGCGCGGGCGGAGCTTGAACGTCAGTTCGGTGATGACGCCGAGCGTGCCGTAACTTCCGACGAAAAGTTTACAGAGATCATAACCCGCGACGTTCTTGACGACGCGCCCGCCCGCTTTGATGATCCGCCCGTCGGCGAGGGCGACGCGCATGCCGAGCACGTGGCCGCGCGGCAGACCGTAACCGAAAGTTTGCGCGCCGCCGAGTCCGGTCGCCGCGACACCGCCGAGCGTCGCCCGCCCGTCGTCCGGCGAATCGAGGGGCAGCCACTGGCCGGAATCGCTCAACACACCATTCAATTCGGAGAGCGTGGTGCCGGCTTCAACGGTGGCGACGAGGTCGGCGGGTTCGTGCTCGACGATGCTCGTCAAGCGGTCGCACTTCACTATGACGTTCGCCCCGCGCACGGGATTGCCCGCGTTCAGCCACGTCCCCGCGCCAGCCGGCATGATTTTCCATCCTTCGGTGGAAGCGAGGCGCAGAATCTCACACACTTCTTTGGCGGTGGCGGGCGCGACGACGAGCGCGCCGGGCGCATGCGGCGACGGGGCGACATGTGCCTCGCCGACGATTCGCGCACACGCCTGACGAGCCGGTTCGGACTTAAACAGTGTGGAATGTAGATACGACGCTCCAGCCTGCGCCGTTACGTGAGGCAACGCGATGCGACCAGTTTGTTTCCCTGTCGAACGATTGACGCCGGGAGAGTTGGGGGCAGTGGATAAATGTTTAATCTCGCGGTGTGCAATCTCCGGCGAAGCATCCGCGTGATCGCCCGTCGGCGTAAGCGTTCGGGCAACGTCTGCGCGCGCCGCCCCTTGTGCGACAGCTCTGCGCGCTTCGCCGCAGCCGGGCGGTGCGGGAATAATCTTCCCCGGATTGCATAGACCGGACGGATCGAACGCGGCGCGCACGCGGAGCATTGCATCGAGATCGTCTGCGGAGAAGATCATCGGCAGATACTCGCGCTTGTCCATCCCGACGCCGTGCTCGCCGGTGATCGTCCCCCCGGCGCGGACGCATGTCTCCATTATCTCGCGCCCCGCCTCTTTGACGCGCCGAACCTCGCCCTCGTCGCGCGCGTCGAAGGAGATGAACGGGTGAAGATTTCCGTCGCCCGCGTGGAAGACATTGGCGATACGCAAATTGTATTTTGCGGCGATGCGGTAGGTCGCGGCCAGCACCTCCGGCAGACGCGAGCGCGGCACCACCGCGTCCTGCAACATCAAATCGGGCGAGATACGTCCCATCGCGCCGAACGCTCCTTTGCGGGCTGCCCATAATTTTTTGCGTTCGTACTCATTAGCCGCCCGGCGCACGCCGCGCGCCCCGCTCGTCAGACAAATCTTCTCGCAGCGCGCCGCTTCATCGTCGAGACCGAATTCGAGTCCATCAAGCTCGATGAGGAGTGCGGCCTCGGCGTCCGTAGGCAGCCCGGCGGCGAACACGCTCGCCTCGACCGCGCGGATCGTCGCGCCGTCAACCATTTCGAGCGCCGCCGGGATCAACCCACCGGCAATAATCGCGGAGACGGCGCGGCTCGCGTCGTCAACATCCGTGAAGTCGGCGAGTAGAGTTCTCACCGCTTGCGGCGTCGGCGTCAAACGCACCGTCGCTTCGGTCGCAATACCGAACGTGCCTTCGGAGCCGACGAAGACGCCGAGCAAGTCGTAACTGGCCGCCCCGCCCGTTGCCGCGCCGCCAAGCTCGACGATTTCGCCGTTTGACAAAACAATTCGCGTGGCCAGCACATGGTCGGTCGTCGTGCCGTACTTCAGACAGTGGATGCCGCCCGCGTTCTCCGCGATGTTACCGCCGACGGTGCAGGCCGCCTGGCTCGAAGGGTCGGGCACGTAATAAAGTCCGAAGGGCAGCACGGCGCGCGACAGTTGCGCATTGACCATTCCAGTCTCGACGACGGCGAGACGATTCTCAACGTCCACTTTGAGCAGGCGGCGCATCCGCGCCAATTCGATGATGACGCCGCGCTCGAGCGCCAGCGCGCCGCCCGACAGACCCGTCCCCGCCCCGCGCGGGGCGAATGGCACGCCCGCGCGCGACAGCACGCGGATAACTTCCGACACCTCTTCAGTCGAACGAGGGAAAATCACCGCGCGCGGCGGAAACTTGTGCTGCGGCAATCCGTCGCACTCATAAACCAGCAACTCGTCGGGCGCGGAAAGAACTTGATCGCGCGCGACGACGGCGCG
>JBPCPQ010000495.1:0-19948 GCA_050999015.1 Pyrinomonadaceae bacterium
GCTCGAAATCGTCCTTACGAAACTCTAACAGCCGCTCTCCCCTGAAGCGGCCCAGGTCTTTCACCTCACGCTCGCCGACGAGTTGCCAACCGGCGCGGGCGAGTGTTTCCGTGTAGAAGCGTTTAACATCATCGAAGGGCGCGTCGGATTTATAGTTCTTCTCGATCCACACGCGGCTATCGTCGGACGACACGGAGCTATCAACTTCGACCATGCAGGGGTAGACCGGCAACGTCGCCCATACACCTTCGACCTCTTTCAGCTTCGACGGGTCAACTTCGGTGCGGGTCGCCCCGCATCCGCACGTCATGGCGCAGACGAAGAGAACAGCAGAAAGAATTTTGAGCACGAACGCCATCACGCCCCGTTTGTGAAACGTCATCATACCACTGCCGACCTGTCGCGGTTTAGCCCGTCAAAGAACAACCGGGAGGAGTTGCAGCGACTCGACCAGCGATAAGCCGAAGAACGAAAGCACGCCGGCGACCGCCGAGGATTGTTCGCCCTCACTGGCGGGCGTGAACCGCACCCGGCGGATGCGGCGGCGCTCGACACGTTCGACGGTGAAGCGCGCGCCCTCATACTCGACCACCTCGCCGGCGCGCATCAGGCGACCGCTTTGTGAGAGCAGGAATCCGGCGAGCGTCGTGTAGCCGACATCTTCCGGCAGCCGCAAATCGAAGCGGCGATTCACGTCGCGGACGGCGAGCATTCCGTCGAGCAGGTATGTGCCATCGGCTTCCTCTATTATCTGCGAGCGCGCCTCTTCGTCGTACTCGTCGTCAATCTCTCCGACGATCTCTTCCAACAGGTCTTCGAGCGTGACGATGCCTTCCATACCGCCGTGTTCATCCACGGCGAAGGCTAGATGGGTGCGCGCCTGTTGCATCCGCTTCAGCACTGAACCGAGCTTCGCCGTCGCCGGCACGAACAGCGGCGGGTGAAGCATCTTCTCCATGTCGAACACAAAGGGCTGTTCAGGAGTTGTGCCGTCCAGTTGTGACAGCACGTCCTTCATGAAAATCACGCCGACGATTTCATCCAGTCGTTCGCGGTAGACGGGCAGGCGCGAATAGCCGGAACTGCGGAAAGCCTTCTTCGTCTCGTCTAGCGTCGCCGTCACGGGCAAAGCTTCGACGGCCGTGCGCGGGATCATCGCCTCACGCACTTCGGCGTCGGAGAAGTCGAAGACGCGGTTGATGAGCCGCTGCTCTTCTTCTTCGAGATTCCCGCTGCGGCGAGAAACATCAATCAGTTGCCGCAGTTCTTCTTCGGTGTAGATGGAGGCGTGCTCCGAGGTCGGATGGAGACCGAACAGCCGCACGGTGCGTGTGCCCGCCCAATCGAGGAGGCGAATCGGGTAGTAGAACGTCTTGTAAAACATCAGCATCGGCAGCGCGATGGCGAGCGCGGTCTTCTCGGCGCGTTCGAGGGCGATTGTCTTGGGCGCCAACTCGCCGAGGACGATGTGCAGGAAGGTGATGATTGAGAAGGCGACGGTAAAGGCTATCGTGTGCAATACAGTTTCGGAGACACGCCCTCTGAGCGGCGCTTCGAGCAGGTGCGCGATGGCCGGCTCGCCGATCCAGCCCAAAGCGAGCGAGGCGAGCGTGATGCCGAGTTGCGTGGCGGAGATATAGGCGTTGAGGTTGTCAACCAAGCCTAACAGACGATGTGCGCGGCGGTCTCCCGCCGCCGCGAGCGTCGCAATACGGGAGCGGCGCACGCCGACGAGCGCGAACTCTGAGGCGACGAAGAAACCGTTGGCGAGGACGAGCAGAAAAACGATGAAGATATTGAACGCTGTGACCATTCTTAATGATAGATACTTGACCGCCAGTGGGCAAGGACGGTTGAGTTACGCACGGCATCAAATACCGGAAATTACTAAAGTATCAATGCAGTAACTTGCTATCCAGCCTTTTACGAAAAAGTTTCCCGCCAACCCCGAACAGCCTTGTCGAGATTAGCGGGAAACTCTAATTATGTGCTTGTAATCGAACCCCGCTAACCCCGAACGCTCTTGGCAAGATTAGCGAGATTCTTCAGAGCGGGGCATACATGAGCAAACAGGAAACGGCAGAATTTCTAGGGGGTAGGAGTAAGAGCGCTTGAGCGTTATACGCGGCATCTATGTCCTCCGTATCCTCTGCCTAAATATCAGAATGCCGCCAACACGTCGTCGGCGTGCGCCTCAACATTCACCTTGTCGAAGACTTTCTTGATGCGTCCCTCTTCGTCAATCAGAAAGGTCTTGCGCGCGACGCCCATGAATTTCTTGTCGCCCCACGTCTGCTCCCCGTAAACGCCGTAAGCGTCCGCGACCGAATGATCCGTGTCGCTCAGCAGCGTGAAGGGAAGGTTGTATTTCGACGTGAACGCCTGATGCGAAGACCCGTCGTCGAGCGAGACGCCGAGCACCTTGATGCCGCGCTCTTCGTAGACCGAATGCGCGTCGCGGAACGAACACGCCTGCTTCGTGCAGCCGGGCGTGTCGTCCTTCGGGTAGAAGTAGAGCACGACTTTTTGGCCGCGTAATTCTGACAACCTCACCGGATTGCCGTTCGTGTCGCGCGTCGAGAAATCGGGCGCGGTATCGCCTTCTTTGAGCATCCTTTAATGCCTCCGTTTAGATGATGTGTGGAATTTGGAACGAACGGATTTTACACGGCTTCAACCGGGAAGAGAAACGAAGGCGGAATGAATTTACCGCCCGGACATTTACCGAAGCGCAAGCTCTTTTCTGAGGGCGCGGAAGGGTTCGGGGATGAACATCGTGATGCAGTAAGTGACGGAACGGCCGTCGGCGAAGGTTTGATAGAGAGTGAAGTCAGGCAGTGAGAGACAGGTGAGCGGCGAGACGTAGTTGTAGCCGGTGTCAATACCGATGGCGCTGTGTGATATGTAAATGCCGTGACGACCGAGGCGACCGAGCAGGGGCAAGAACTGCGTCGGCGTGTGGCCGAAGATGCAGGGCTTGCCGTAGTAGAACCGGAAGAAGTCCGGGCTGCGCGTCCACAGCAGGAGTTGCGGATCGGTGTCGCGCGGATGCTTACCGCTGTCCAGCCCCGCGTGGACGTAAAGCGCGTAGTCGTCTTCGTAATAAAGCGGCCGTTGGCGGAGAAATTCGAGGTGCGCGGGCGGCACGGCGGTGGCAATCTCGCCGCGCACGGTCTCGAGATCGTCCTCCAGTACTAAGCCCATGTCGTGCCCGGTGTACTGCGCAAACGTGTTCTCACTCCCGATCAAATCGCTCAGCCAGAGCGGGTCGCCCTTGTCTATAAAATCAAGCAACATTTGTTCGTGATTGCCGCGCAGGACGACGACTGGAGCTGCGCCCGCTTCCCGCTCTAGGTGCATCGCTTCCTCGACGGCGCCGGGCACGTCCTCGCCGCGATCAATCAAATCGCCGAGCAGCACGAGCGTGTCGCGGTCGGGGTCGCGCGGCAGCATCTCGACGAGGCGGCGGAGTTGCGCGGAGCGCCCATGCACGTCGCCGATGACGAAGGTTTTCATCTCGTGCCTTCCTGCGCTCTTCTTTGTGAGGCCTCGATGCGTTCCATCAACTGACGGAAGCGAGGGTCGTCGCGCAAGTTCTCCCAACTCGCGTCCGTCTCGAACCACGGGCGGTTCTCGTTGCCGAGCTTGATCGCGCGCTCCAACCACTCGAAGGCATCGTCGCGGTCGCCGAGCACGGCGTAAGCGGTCGCCAGCCAGTAGGCGATATCGTGGTCGGCGGCGGCGGTTTCTTTAACGCCCTCGGTCAACTGCGCGCGCGCCTCCGCATGATTGCCCTGCCTGCTGAGCGCCCGCGCGAGCAACGGGCGGATGCCGTCGAGTCGCGGGTGGCGCGCAAGCACTTCGCGGTAGATTTCAATCGCGCCGTCGAGGTCGCCCATTTTTTGCAGCATCACCGCGCGGAAGGTTTTAATCAGCGGGTGGTCGGGTTCCATCGCGGCACCCTGATCGAGTTCCGCGAGCGCGTCCTGATAGCGCGCTTGATACATGAAGATGCGCGCGCGGTTGTAGCTGACGACGAGACGCTCTGCCGGGTTGAGTCGGAGCATCCGCGTAAATTCTTCAAGCGCCTCTTCATATTCGCCGTCGAGCCGGTGGAGCGTTGCCTTGACGAAGTGGACGCCGACATCGGTCGGCGCTTCGCGGCGCAGCCGCTCGACCTCGGCGCGCGCCTTACCTTTCTCGCCGCGAGCGAGGTGGATGAAGACCATATGCATCCGCGCTTCGAGGAGTTGCGGGTCAATCTCCAAAGCCTTGAAGAACTCGCGCTCCGCGATGTCGTAATCCTCCGCGCCACCGAAGCCCTTGATGACGCGGTTGGCGTGCGCGCCGCCGAGTGCGCAGTGCGCCAGCGCGAACGACGGGTCAATCTTAGTCGCGTTCTCGAAATGCACAATCGCGGCGTCGGAATCCTCGCGCGCCAGCGTGTGATAAATGAACTTGCCATGAGCGTCACGACCGCGCAGATATTCTTCGTAAGCGGCGGGGCTGGTGGCGGCGGCGCGCGCGACCATCGCCGCCTGTTCCTCGGTGCTGTGGCCGATCTGGAGACCGTCAACGATGCGCTCGACGATGATGTCCTGCAGAGCGAGAATGTCCTCGGTCGCCGAGTCAATGCGGTCGCTCCAGAGAATCTCACCCGATTCGACATCGAGTAGTTGCACGGTGACGCGCAGTCGTTCGCTGACACGCAGGAAACTCGCCGTCAGCACCGCACTGACGCGTAGCTCACGCCCGACTTCGCGCGGATCAAACTCCTTCCCCTGATACTTGACGATCAACGACGACGGGCGCACGACGAGCGAACGCAGCCGCGCGAGTTCGGTAATCACCGCGTCGGCGAGAGAAAACTCGTAGAAGCTGACCGACGCGTCGTTGCTCAGGTTGCGGAAGGGAAGGACAGCGATTGATTTCGGTGCGGCGTCAGCGGAAGTAATCGCCGGGGTCTCGTGAATCGCACCATCCTGCTGCTGCTGCCGCACGGCGACGCCACTGCTCGCGCCAAGCGACGCCGGCCCCGGCGGGATGGAAGTCGGCGTCGCCTCCGTGCCGGTCAGCCGCCGCAGCCAGCGGCGAAAAACATCACCGACACCGCCACTCGACGAATGTTCATAGCGCGGCGCAATCGGCACCGCCGTGCTCCCGGCAATAGAACCGCCGCCCGTCGTGTCGGCTTCTCCGGCGGCGCTCATCTCGCGCCACACGCCGCGCAACTCGTCGCGCAACTCCTCCATCTTTTGATAACGCGCGGCGGGGTCTTTCGCCAGTGCGCGATCCAGAATTTGTTGGAGGCGCGGCGGCGGGGCATCGCGGCGCGCTTCCGCAATCTGCTTCGGCGTGTCGTGGAGTACGGCGTAGCGCACCTCGATGCTCGTCTTGCCGCGAAACGGCCACGTCCCGGCGAGCATTTCGTAGAGCAACACGCCGGTCGAGAAGATGTCGGCGCGGTGGTCAACACGCCCGCCGCTCGCCTGTTCGGGCGCGGCGTAAGTCGCCGTTCCGTAGGGCACGCCGACTTCCGTGAGGTGAATATTTCCGCCGCCCTCGTGGCTGCCTTCGTCGAGCAATTTCGCCAGACCGAAGTCGAGCACCTTCGCCAGCCCGGCGTCTGTGACCATCACGTTGCCCGCCTTGATGTCGCGGTGGATGACGCCGCGCGCGTGCGCCGCCGTGAGCGCGTCGGACACTTGCATCGCAATCGAGACGGCGCTTGCGAGCGCAAGCGGGCGTCCGTCAACCAACTCGCGGACGTTCCGCCCTTCGATATACTGCATCGCGATAAAGTGTAGACTGCCGACTTCGTGCAGGCCGTAGATGGTGCAGATGTTCGGGTGGTCGAGAGAGGAGGCGAGTTGCGCCTCACGCTCAAAGCGTTTTAGGTTGACCTCGCGCGCCGTCAGTTCCGGCGCGAGCACCTTGATGACGACGGTGCGCCCGAGCTTTTCGTCAACAGACTTGTAGACGGTGCCCTGCCCACCTGCGCCGAGCTTTTCCTTGATGCGATAGTTGAGAAGGGTGGAGCCGATCATGGATGGATTTTAGATTTTTGATTTGCGATTTTCGATTTGAAGACGGTTGAGCCTGCCCCTTTCTGATTGTACGCTTAGGGGCGCAAGCCTTCAATCGCAAATCGTAAATCAAAAATCGCAAATTTAAGGCGGCTGGCGCACGGCCAGCACTAATCGTGAACTGTTCAACCACGCGGCGGCGTGCCCCAGCCGGAACCAACATATTCGCCGTCCTTGACGATGCACGGCACGGTCGGGTCGCCGTCCGAAAAGGCGAACATCTCGGTGCGGCGCGCGCGGTCGTTCTGCGCGTCATACTCCGTCCACTCGACGCCCTGCGACGTGTAGTAATCGCGCGCCTGCTGGCAATACGGGCAGTTCGGTTTAATGTATATAACTAAGCCCACTTTATGATGACCTCCGTGTAAATTCGTGTTTGGAAAGTAGCAACAGTTTACCAGTGCCGCGTCGTGGAAGCGAAGGCGGAAAAGTTATGGCCGGGCGAGGGGCGGGGAAGAGTGACTTAGTGTGAAAATGGCGGATGCTTCGAGCCATCTCGACGCGGGAAGTATCAATCCCTTCGTCAACGCTTCCTTAAAAAATTGCCGGTGGGTGGCGGATGATCCAAGCGAGGATGAAAGCCGCGACAGCGAGCGAGCCGGCGAGGAGCAGAAGCAGCACGCCCATGATGAGGCCGACGAAAAGCCAATCGCTTGTGCGTCCCTTGTCGGCCTCGGCGGCGGAGACGGTGGCGCGCTGGCGCAGCAACTCGATGTTCTTTTTGTTCGACTTCCACGCCGCGTCAAACAAATCGCCGACGAACGGGATCGCGCCGAACACATAGTCAACCGCGATGTTAAGTCCCATCCGCAGCAGCGTCACCTTCGGCACGCGGTAGCGCACGCCGGCGGCGAGGACGTAGAAGCCGACGAGCGTCGTCGCCGTGTCGCCGACGCCGGGAATCAGTCCGACGAGCGCGTCGAGGCCGAAGCGCCAACTCGTGCCGGGGATGCGGAACAATCCGTCCATCCAGCGGCTCAATTGTTCGAGGCTGTCTTCGATCTCCACCGGCGAACGGCGCGGGCGTTTTTCGAGCGTCGGTGTGACGGCGGTTTGCTTGCTCATGCTTTGCATAGATTTCGTCTATTCGCCAGTGTAGGTTGAACCAGTTTGTAGGACGGAAAACCTACCGATACGTGAGAAGTCTTCGTGTCTTTCCTGACGCCGGTTCATTGAAGTGCTTGGGGAACTCCCGGAAGTCCGCGCGCATCTCGACGAACTCTCCGCGCGTGCTGTACGCCACGCCTTCGATGCGGTCGAGCCGCACATTGATCAACTCGATCTCCTTCCGCGCCTCCACAATCTCCAACCGCGCCTCGACGATCTCGGCGAGCGCCTGCTCCCAAATCGGCTTCGTGTCGTAAGCTTTTGCCTCAAGTTTCTCAAGCCGCGCATTGAAGTCGGCGCGCATCTCCGTGAGTATGGACAGCACGCGTTCTTCAAACGGACGGGCATCCGCCGTTTCCCTCGTCGTGTTTTCGTCGGCCATCTTATTTGAACCCCCGGCCGCGTCTTCCGAAAACTAAATGCAGCACCGCCCATGTGAAGAGGACGACGGTCGCCGCCGGCACGACGCGGAACAGCAGCAGATAGAAAAACAGTTCCGGGCCGAGGTACGGGCCGCAGAGCAGAAGCATTGCCATATTCATTTCATGCCGCCTTTCTTCCTGACGTTACTTTATCGGCTGTCAGCTCACTTTTAGCTTAACGTATTCTCGTCATCTGTCGCCAGAAGAGCCTGCCGAGACGCGAGAGGTCGCCGTGAATTTTTGTCGCCCACTGCACCGCCAAGCCTCACGCAAATTCATCTAATGAAAGTGATGGGACAGACGCTCGCCGCTGCGATGGGATCGAGTTCGTGATGATCCGATGTCAGCAACGTCCCGCCGACGCGGTTCGTGAGGGTAACGGCGAAACAATCGGCAAGTGACACCTTTCCTTTGGCTTTCAATCTCCCTGCGTCCTTCCAAAAGGCTTCATCGAAGTTGTTATGCTCGATGATGCCGAGTGCTTTAAGATCGTCCACGGCACCGACCGCCGCCGATTCGCCGGCGTCACGGTGGAAATCATAGAAGACTTCACAGAGGTTGACCGCGTGCGCCAAGCATGTGTTGTCAGGGTCGCTGAGATGCGCCCAAACCACATCTTCACCGGCCTCACGACGTAGCAGCGCGATCATGGCACAAGCATCAAGAATACAGATCATCGTCGTCGGTCTTCCAACGCGATCTCTTCCGCTTTGCGCGCGGCAAATGATTCGCTGCTCGTGGTGAGGTGCGCGTACTTGCCCTGAATGCGGCGCAACTCAGCAGTGCGCGCTTCCCGGTCTAATACATCACGCAACTGCCGCTGCTCGTCGGGCAGTAGTTGCCGGACTTCTTCGATAATTCTGTCTAGTGTGGCACTCATTTCTTACTGCCTTCCGTAATTACTATTACTCAAATCAGCTGTCGGCTCATGTTTAGCTTAACGTATTCTCGTCATCTGTCGCCAGAAGAACCTGCCGAGGCGTGAGAAGGCGTTGCGGTCTTTCGTCGTGCTTGATTCGGTCGAGAGGCCGAGCGCGGCGGCGAGTTGCGGGTTCGGCGGCGCGATGTCTTCGTCGCCGCGCTTTTCGGAGAGCCAGCGGTTGAAGGCGCGCGTCACGGCGCGGCGACCGGCGACCGGCGCTTCGGCGATGAAGGCGGCGCGCAGGTCGCCCATCTCCGCCACTTCAAAACGGTTCGCTTCATAATAACGGCGCAGCGCCGTCCAGAATCTTTCGTCGCCCATCAACTCGCGCAGTGCCGCAATCATCAACGCGCCCTTGCCGGCGACGATGGCGGCATACTGGAAAGAGTTGCGGTAGTCGCGCGCGTCGCGATCCGCCGCCATGTCCTCGCCGCCGAACGTGCGATACACCTGATAGACGCCGCGCAACTGATCTTCCTGCGCGGCGGCGGCGCGCTCGGCCCCGCGCACCTCTCTGTAGTAAAGAATTGCCGACCAGTGGGCGAGTGCTTCGTCGAGCACGGGCAAGCGCGCCGGGTCGCTCCCGACAATCGCGCCCCACCAACTGTGCGCGATTGTGTGCGCGACCGCGTATTCAAGACTGTCCTCGACCGACGCGCGCTGCTCGCGCACCAACTCCGGCAGATTACGCATCGCTGGCGAATCGAAGTCAACATAGTATGCGCTGGCGATTACGCCGAGTCCGGCGAACTCCGCGCTGCCGAGTCCGGCGACGAGCGGCGCTTCCGTGACGGTGACGCTCTTCAGCGGCAGTTCGCCGAAGCGCGCGAGAAAGACGCGCACCGCTTCCGCCGCGACGCCGAGCACGCGCCTGCCGACGCTTTCGTGATCCGCCGTGAAGACCGAGCGCACGCGGACGCCCGACACCGTGCGTTCCACCGAGCGGAGCGCGCGCCCCGCGACGAGCGCGAAACCGCGCAAATTGCCCGCCGTAAACTCGCGCCTCCCCGCCGCGCCGCCTGACTCTTCGCCCGACGTGAACAACGCGACATCCGGCGGCGCTTCAATTGTCACGTCGTAGTCGGCGACTTCGACGTGAATCGTATCGCCGACGGTCAATTCCGCTTTGCGCTGCCAATCACCGCCCTCGTCGCGCGCTGCGAGCACGGGATAAAAACTTCCGAGCAGCATGACGCCGCGCGACTGGAAATTAATGTCGCGCGCGCGTCTCGTCTCGCGCGTGTCGCGGAGCGCTGCGCCGACTTGCTGGACGACGTGCGCCGGCAGACTGGTTTCGTCGGCGCCGATTTCGGGAATCGTTCCCTTGAATTTGATTTCGATTTCGGTTGACGCGCCCGCCGCGATTGGCTCCCGCAATTGAACGCGCAGTACTATCTCCTCATCTTCCAGCGAGAAGAGAAGCGGTCGCGCCGCCGCGACGGAAGTGACCTCCGTCACGTCGAGACGCGGCTCGTCCGAAGTTGCTTCCGCACCGCCAGCGGGAGCGGCGGCGATTGATCCGTTACCGCCGCTGCTGTTACCACCACCACCACCACCGCGATTGCCGACATTGACCGTGCCGGGACGTAAGTTAGGATAGAGGTGAAAATAGACGACGGACGTGGGGCGGTCGTCCGCGTTCGTCCACCGCACGCGCTCGGTTCCTGTGAAGGTGCGCGCGTCGAAGTCGAGGTTGAGGTTGATGCGGTAGTGCGCCTTCGCCGGCGCGGAAATCTTCGGCGGCGCGGCGGGGACTTGCTGCGCGCGTACTGGTGTGGCTTCGGCGCAGCACGCGGCGAGGAGCAACGCGCCGAGCGCAATTGCCGCGCCGCGATTTGTCGCCGAAGTCAACTTCGATTGGACGCTTGTGCTGCTCAACGTCTTTGCTCGATCTGATGTCACGCTACTCGCGCGCGTGTCCTTCCTCAATAATCCGCACGCCGAGAACGCGGTCGCCGCGAGCGATGCGGTCAACGACATCCATGCCGGCGACGACACGCCCGAAGACAGTGTAGCCGCCGTCGAGGTGTGGCTGCGGCGCATGAGTGACGAACCACTGCGAGCCACCGGTGTCTTTCCCCGAAAGCGCCATCCCGACCGCGCCGCGCTCATATGGCACTTCGTTAATCTCGCAACGAATCTGGTAGCCGGGGCCGCCGTTGCCATCGCCGCGCGGATCGCCTCCCTGAATCACGAAGTTCGGCACGACGCGGTGAAATGCGACGCCATCGAAAAACTTTCGCCGCGCTAACTCGACGAAGTTATCAACCGTGAGCGGTGCGTCCTCCGGTAATAATTCGATGGTGAATTGACCCTTGTCGGTCGTGACCACGGCGCGCACGCTTTTACTCACGCGGGCGAGCGCGCGCGTGTAGTCCATCGGGCGGTTTCGCGTGGCGATTGTTTGCACTTTATCGAAGACTGGCGCGGTCGTGTCCGTCGGCTCCTGCCGCGTTCTGAGAAGCGCGACGGCGCGACGGCGCACGAGATAATCGGAGGCATTGAGGGTGGCCGCAATCGTGTTGAAAGCCTCGGCGTGCTTCTGCTTCGCCAGCGCGTCGAGGATGGCGAGCGCGGCATCGTTCACCTCGTCCTTCAGGGCGCGCGGCAGGGCGTCGGCGAGCGAGCGCGTCGTCGCCGGGTGCGGTGCCATTTCGCCGAGCAATTCAGCGGCGGTCGCGCGCACGATTACATCCGGCGCGTTGAGTTTCTCGCGCAGCACGTCGCCCATGTCTTCCGTCTTGAATTGGGCGTAGGCGCGCAGCACGTCGGGCATCGCCAGCGCGGGAGTGTTCGAGTTGTCGAGCAGAGCGCGCACAATTTTTCTCGCATTCGTCTGCGGATTCGTCGCACCGCCTTGATTCCCTTCGGCTTTTTTTAGCGCCGCAATCTCGCCGAGAGCTTGCGCGACCGCCGCGACACTTTGCCACTTAAGCTGCGCGGCATCTTTCGACAAAACCGAAGGCAACGCATCAAGCGGCGGCTCGCGCAGATATGGCGCGGGCGCGAGTCGCGCGAACGCGATCTCGGCTTCCGGCGCGCCCCACTTCAACTGCTCACGGAAAGCGCGCAGGAAAGTAATGATTGGTTCATCGCTTGGGCTTCCGGCGGGCATGCGTCCCAGCGCGGCGGAGATTTCCAGCAACTCGTTGACTTCCGCCGGATGCTCGACGCCGCCGAGTTTTGTCCTGATGTATGCACCCATCAGTGCGTCGGCACGTTGCAGAAGCGGCGCGGCGGCGCGCGCGTCCTTCAGCGCGGCGAGTGCGCGAATCGCGCTGACGCGCACGCGCTCGTCCGGGTCAACGACGGCGCGCGCCTTGAGCGCGTCAAACGCGGCCTTATCTTCCGCTGCGCCGAGCGCCCGCGCGGCGTTGGCGCGCACCACCGCGTCGGTGTCTCTCACGAGCCGCACGCGCAACCCCTCGCCCGCGTCTTTTAAGCGCAGGCGCGCTAGAGTATTCGCGGCGTCGGCGCGCTCGCGCTCGTCGGGAGAGGCGAGGAAGAAAGGAACTGTTCTACCCGCGCCGTCGGGTCGCGCGCGCAACGTCGCCGTCAAGCCCTGAAGGATGAGGCCGCGATCCGACTTCGCTTGTTTCCCCTCGACCTCAAGCAGTGTGAGGGTCGTTGCGCCGATTTCCTTCCGCCGCGATTCCTCTTTCGTTGGCAGTGCGACGGCGATCTTGCCGAGCGCTTCGACGGCGCGCGCCCTCACCTCCGCTGATTTGCTTGTGCGTAACGCTTCGAGCAAAGAATCAGCGCCCGACGCCGCTTCAATTTCACCGAGCGCGAACGCCGCCATCCCGCGCACGCTCTCGTCCGCGTCCTTCTGAAGCAGCGACGCAAGCGGCGCGACGGCTCCCACGTCGCCGATGCGCCCCGCCGCAAGCGCCGCGCGACGACGCACCGCCGCGCTTCGGTCGGAGAGCAGCGCGCCGAGGTCTTCGTCGCTCCACCGCCGCTCGTCCTCCGCGCGCACGATGCGCAGAAGAATTTCCTGAGAGAGCGGAGCGCGCGTTTGTGGCGCGGGGCGCGTCCTCGTCTGCGCCGCAACAACAAGCGGGGAGAATAAAAGCACGACGATGATTACCAACACGTGGGCGACGCCCCGCCCCGAACGCGCGGACGCGCGGCATAACCTTGTCGAATGATTTCTATCGCGCATCGAAGTCGGGTAATGAGCCTTAAGTTCTCGGTTCAATCTTTATGCTCTTGTTTTGCGATGATGCAGGTGTCTGGGGAATGACGAACTATGTATCAGGGAGACGTGAGGGATATGTCAAGCGCGTTGCTGCGGACGGGCGCGGGCGCACGTCCGTTAATGTAAGTGTCCGTAAAAAACATTAGTGTCATACTCGACCGTCACTCGCCCGCCCGACTGATGATCATGAAAAATTCTTTGGAGTGCGCCGAGCATCGGGGCATGGTTCGGATGTCCGGCTTCGGGCGTGTAAGACGCCGACAGAAGACGACCCTTCAAACTCTCAAAGTCGAAAAGCTGCATGTTAGGAAAAGTCTTCAACTCAAACCCGCCGGGGCCGAAGAAGGGCACGATACGATTCCGGTCAACCTGCTTGTGGTTCACCGCTTCGTAATCAGTGCCGAAGGTCAGCAGCATCTGTTCGTAGTTGCTGAGGAACGGCGTCGAGTCGGTCTGCCGCTCATTCCAGACGAGCACGACCCAGCCATCCGGCTTCAGGACGCGCGCGAACTCCGCCCGCGTTTTCTCAACGTCAAACCAGTGAAACGCCTGACCCGCCGTAACGAAATCAACGCCTCCGCTTCCAATCGTCGTCGCTTCCGCCGTCCCGTCAACGCTCGTGAAGTTCGGATAATCTTTCAGCAGACGCTCGCCCGCCGCGCGCATCTCCCGATTCGGCTCGACACCGAAAACGTGATTCCCGTGACGCAAAAACAGCTCGCTCAAAATCCCCGTGCCGGAGCCGACATCCGCGACAATCGAATCACTCGTCAAGCCGCATTCAGTCGTGAGCAGATCAACAACTGCCGGCGGGTATGTCGGGCGATATTTGACGTAGTTATCAACTCTGCTGGAAAAACGTTGGATTGAATCGCTCATCACACCAACACTCATTACCGTAAGGTTTTCCATACCATTGAAACCGTAAGCTACTCGGCTCTTTCCTTCTGGTTCAACTTAACCTATGCGTTCAACCTCAACGAGCGCGTCGTAAAAGGTCGCGCCGCCGCCCATGTCGGTGAGTCCCTGTGAGGAGAGTTGGTTGATGTTGGTGCCGCCGGGCGAGAGTTTGTTCCACCAGATCGAGGGTGAAATCACAACACCTTCGCGCGCGCGCGTCGAGACGATTGCCGTCAATTCGCACGAGCCGCGTTCGTTGAAGGCGCGCACGCGGTCGCCATCAGTGATGCCGCGCGCGGCGGCGTCCTCCGGGTTGATCTCGATGAATGGACGCGCTTCCTGCCGGAGTTGCTTCGGAAGGTTTGCGAAGCTTGAGTTGAGGAAAGCATGTGCCGCCGGGCTGACGAGCGCGAGTGGGTATCGGGTCGCCAACTGCGGCGCGCTCCGGCGCGACTCGCGCGGCGGAATAAATTCAGGCACGGCGGGAAGGCCGCTCGCTTCCAAAATTTCAGAGTGGAATTCGCACTTGCCTGAGCGTGTCGGGAAGTTTCCTTCGGCGAAGGGCGCGAATGTTTCCGGCACGTTGAGGCGCATCCAGCCGCGCTCGCGTAAGAGTTCGAGCGTGATGCCCTGAAGCGCCGGGTGGTCGCTCACGAGCGCCTGCCGCGCGATGTCTTCGTCTGAATCGTCAAAGCACTCGTCGTCAAACCCCATCCGCGCGGCGAGTAGACGAAACGTCTCGGTGTTGCACTTCGCTTCGTGGAGCGGCTTGATCGCTTGCTCGTTGATGATGAGGTAGAGATGACCGTAAGCCTTATGCAGATCGAATTGCTCGAGCTGCGAGGTCGCAGGGAGAATGATGTCGGCGTAGTCGCACGTGTCGGTCATGAAAAGCTCGTGGACGACCGTAAATAAATCCTCGCGCCGCAATCCTTCGAGAACCTTTTTTTGTTCGGGCGCGACCGCCGCCGGGTTCGAGCAGTAGACATAAAGCGCGCGCACCGGCGGATCATTCTGCTTCGTCAGAATGTCGCCGAGCACGGACATGTTAAGCGTGCGCGGGCGGCGCGCTGGCATCAAGTCGGGACGTTCGAGCGCGGTGTAGTTGAGTGGAAACGTGCCGCTCGTTGAAAGCAGCACGCCGCCCGCCGCGTCACGCCACGCCCCGACGATTGCCGGGAGACACGCGATTGTCCGCACCGCCATTCCGCCGCCCGCGTGACGCTGCAATCCGTAGTTGATGCGAATGACGGCGGGCTTCGTCGTCGCATACTCGCGCGCGAGCTTGATGATCGTCTCCGCTTCCAATCCGCAAATCTCCGCGACGCGCGACGGCGTATACTCACTCGCGCGCCGACGCAAATCTTCGTGGCCGAGCGTGTGTCGCTCCAAATAATTTTTGTCTTCGAGACCCTCGGCGAAAATGACGTGCATTAGACCGAGCGCGAGCGCGGCGTCGGTGCCGGGAAGCGGCGCGATGTGTTCGTCACACCCGTCGGCGGTGCGCGTGCGGCGCGGGTCAATTGCGATGACGCGCGCGCCTTTGTGTTTGGCTTCGAGAACGAGCGGCCAGAGGTGGACGTTGCTCGTGATGGTGTTGGTGCCCCACAGCAGAATCAATCGCGCGTCGCCAAAGCGTTCGGGGTCGGTGCCGATTTTCGCGCCGACGGTCGCGTCGTAACCGGCGCTTCCGGCGCTCGCGCAGATGGTGCGGTCGAGCAGCGACGCGCCGAGGCGGTGGAAGAAACGCCTGTCCATTGATTGCGCCTGCACGAGGCCGAGTGTGCCACTGTAGCTGTACGGCAGAATCGTCTCCGCGCCTTCGGGCGACGCCGCGAGTTCTTTGAAGCGTGCCGCTATTCGGTCGAGCGCCTCGTCCCAACTGATCGGTTCAAAACGCCCTTCGCCCTTCGCGCCGACGCGCCGCAGAGGAGTTCGGATACGGTCGGGGCTGTGCGTGCGCTGTTCGTAGTTGGCGACTTTCGTGCAGAGCACGCCGCGCGTGAACGGGTGTGCCGGATCGCCCGCGACACGGACGGCGCGATTGTCCTCGATTGTAACGAGCATCGCGCATGTGTCGGGGCAATCGTGTGGGCACGCCGCGCGGATGACCTCAGTCCGGCGGGCGCGAATGTGTTCTTCGATTTGTTTTTCGTTCTGCATCATGCTCCGGGAAAACGTCTCTTTTGTCTCCTCAAAGTATCATCCGGTCAATGATGAGTCAGCGTCAACCTCAAATGAGCCGGCGGGAGAACGAGCCGAAACTATGCACTGAATCCTTGAAATTGGGTTGTCTCAGCGTCATACGAGGCATTACAATAGACGGCCTTGACGCCGCTGCCGGCCTTGATAGTCTTTGCATCTTCCGTCGTTGACGTTTCGTGAAGAATAACTGCGGCGGTTAGCATGTTTAGGTTGATACCGCACGCCGTTCTACGACGAGCAGCATGACCACCGCGAGTTTGGAGTCTCGCGCCTTTCCATCTCAGACCTTGCGGCACTTCGGACGGCAGTACGGTGGCCGTCATACAATCGGAAGCCGGTGCCGCTCACTCCAACCTGAAGACGAGCGAAGCGCCAACACGCGCGACTTGGGAGACACCTGAAAATGGTTGGTAATACAATCGGCAGTTACAGAATCGAGCGGAAACTCGGCGAGGGCGGCATGGGCGCCGTCTACATGGGCACGGATATGATGCTCGAACGCGAAGTCGCCATCAAGGCGCTGCGTCCCGACCTCGCCAGCCAGCCGCCGGTCGTCGAACGTTTTCGCTCCGAGGCGGTGACGCTCGCCAAGCTCAACCACCCGAATATCGCCACGCTCTACAGTTTCTTCCGACAGGGCGACGAGTTCTTCATGGTGCTCGAATACGTGCGCGGCGTCACTCTTCATCAATTGATAACGTCGCAGGGCGCGCTTCCTCCCGATCAGGCGCTCCGCCTTTTCCGTCAGATGCTCGACGGCATTCACCACGCGCACAACTCCGGCATCATTCACCGCGACATCAAACCGGGCAACGTGATGCTGACTGAGAGCGGCACGCTCAAAGTGCTCGACTTCGGCATCGCGCGCATTCTCGGCGCGGCGCGGATGACAAAGGCCGGCCACCTCGTCGGAACCGTCGAGTACATGTCGCCTGAACAAGTGCGCGGTCTCGAAATAGACGCGCGCTCCGACATTTATGCGCTCGGCGTATTGCTCTATGAAATGCTCACCGGGCGGGTGCCGTTCCTCATCGAAAACGAGTTCGAGTTGATGAAGGCGCAAATAGAGCAGCAGCCGCCGCCGCCGCGCGAATTGAATCCGGCGATCCCGCCAGAGGTCGAGGCGGTTATCCTGCGCGCACTTGCCAAAGACCCGAACGAGCGTTACCAGACAGCGGGAGAGTTTCGCGCCGCGCTGCCCGACGCCGGACTCGCTCCGAGCGCCGCTCTTGACGTAACGATGCCGAGCATCGCCGCAAATTCTTATGCCACGAGTGAGTTGGTCAATCCGGCGGCGGCGAACACGTCGCCGATCCTGAACGCGCCGCCCGCCACGCCGTCGCCCGCCACCGATCACCTTTCTAAAGAGACAAGGCTCAACACGCCCTCACAGCCAGTAGTGCCGCCAACCGCGTCGCTCGAAATGCCGCCGGCGATTCCCGGCTCGCCGAAGGAAACGCGTTTAATCTCTGACCGAAAATCCCTCGCCAGTGCCGATACAGCTTCGGATTCCATCGTGGAAGAGCCGCAGCCTGCGAGCGAGCCGAGAAGCGCCGAAATACCTCTTGCACCGCCGCCGTCGGCCGCCGCCGTTTCTCCGCTCGTGGCTCGTCAGCCGCAGCCTTCATTCTTCGCCAAACTAACGTGGGTGCATTATGCGGCGATAGGCTTAGTCGTACTCTTCATGCTCGGCGTGGGAATTGCCGTGCCGCTGGCCCTTTGGTCGGCAGCGGGCGGTGGAGCCGCCGTCGCGGAGGAACAGCCCGCCGCCACACCGGCGGCGACAGAAGCGCCGGTGGTTGAGGCGGTTACGCCGGAGCCATCCCCGTCTGCCGCGCCCGAAGAAATCGCGCAGCCGGAACCCACCGCCGAAGCGGCGGGTGAAGAGGCTACTAACACCATGGCGCCGACGCCGGAAACGCCGCCAACCGAAGAATCTGCCGAGAGCGTAGAGGCCGCAACGCCCGTTGCTCCGGGCGTCAGAAGCTCGCCGCGGGCGGCGGCGAAAGCGACCCCCGCTTCGACAACGCTGGCAACTTCGCCGAATCCCGGTTCCGCGCGCGAACGGACACCGCAGCCGAAAGCGACCAAAGCGGGGCCTTCGAGCCGCCGCGACGATCTCAAAAAAGCTTTGACGGAAGCTCCATAAACGACTCCTTTAGTTGTTTACTATAAACAGCCGGTGGTATCGAATGGTGTGTGTCGTTTAGAGGCGGGTACAAGCCAAGCTTCTAAACAGTAATCCTTTTTTTGACTTCTGCTCTTGCCTTATTGCTTCGTATTTGAGAAACCATCGTCGAGCCTTCGTTGATGTGGCGAAATCAACTCGACTTGGCTACAATCATCGCACAATGTTCTGGCAAGTATCCGACTTGCCGTTGCCACCTCGCTTTAGACGATGACTTAAAATCCTTATTCGCTCCGGGCGAAGAAATGAATTGTTATGCCCCAGCAAGCTTACCAAGTGTCGCGTGAAACAACGGCCTCGCTTTACTGGTTGACCGGCAACCTCGCCGGTCATAAAACCGTTCTCGACAAGAACTACACTATCGGTCGTGACCCGGCCAACTGTCATGTTCTTTTGGAAGATGATTTGGTGTCGAGGCAGCACGCCGCCTTCGAGCTTGACTCGCGGGGCAATGCGACAATTGTTGATCTCCGCTCCAGCAACGGAACATTCGTCAACGGCGAGGCCGTGACGCGGCATGAGTTAAAAGACGGCGACCGGATCGGCTTCGGCTCCGACGAGGACACCACCTGCTCTTACCAAGCTGCCTTTTCGCTTAGCTCACAGCTTCCGGACGGCGATGCCGCCACAGTTCCCAACACGGAGAAGCCGACGGCGCTCATCACCGGCGCTTTGACGCAGTGCCCGAACTGCAATCGCCTCATTACGTCGAGCCTGAATTTTTGCCGTCACTGCGCTCATCAGCTTGCAGCCCCGCCTGAAGAGATTCACGAAACTGCGATGGCGGATTCTGAAGCACATGCCTGCCATAGCTGTGGCACCCCCGCGAGCATGGGAGCCGCTTTCTGTCGGCAGTGCGGCGCAACGATGGTTAAACTCCCGCATTGACGGCGTTCCCAGCAGGTGTGTGTCCGCGTCACATTTTGAGGCGCGCCGCATCTATGGGACTTACATGAATAAGTAGTTCTCGCTTGCGCCACGACTCGAAATGTTACGGTTTATGAGACAAACGATGATTCGCTGTCTGATCCTTTTCGTGCTGACGGTAACTGTTCACATCTGCACTCCGCCGGAGCTATTGTGTCGTGCCGCGCAGGATCAGATGAGCGCCGACGCCTACTACCAGAAGGGCGTGCAGCATTTCAACGCGGGGCAGTTTGATGAAGCGGTCGCGGCCTACCAGCAGGCGGTCAAACTGAGGCCGGACTGGGTCTTCACGCACAGCGGCCTCGCCCTCTCGCTGTTAAGGCTGAAGCGCTTCGCCGAATCCGCCGAGGCTTTCAAGCAGGCGACCAAACTCGATCCGAAATACGTTCCCGGCTACAACGGCCTCGGCGATGCTTATTACGGTTTGGAGAAGTATGAGGAAAGCGTCGCGTCTTACACCGAGGCCGCCCGTCTCGACCCAAACAACCCGGCGGCCTACGCGAAACTGGGGCGCACATACATTAAGCTGAGCCAGTATGACAAAGCTCTCGAATGGCTGAATAAAGCCGTCACCATCAGGCCTGACTATGCCGAGGCGCAATTCTACATCGGCAACACCTACAACTTGACGGGTAAGTACCGAGAGGCCATCGCCTCTTATATCAAGGCGATTCGCATAAGACCGCGCTATGCCGAAGCGCACTTAGGGTTGGGACTTGCTTACGCCGACAGCGGCAGCAAGCGCGAGGCGCGTGAGCAACTCAAAATTCTCAACGACATTGATCCCGAACTCGGCAAAAAACTGGCTTCCGTCATCAAATAGGTAACGACTCCTCACACTCCGCGACGCTCGCCTTTCATACAGCTATAGACTTCAAGAAAAAGGATCTTTGAAAATCTGAAAACGTAGCGGCGGCGCTTGACGCGCGGCCAGCATCTGGAAAACTCTTTCGGCTTTGTCGTTCACCAAACCACAAACCGAAGGAGTCT
>JBPCPQ010000204.1:0-8545 GCA_050999015.1 Pyrinomonadaceae bacterium
TCACACAGCGCACCAAGCAGCCGGACGGCAATTGGCTTGAGCGCGCCGTTAACGACCCGGAAGCCGCACTGCGGTTAGGTTCAATCGCGTGCGAACTACCGCTCCGCGAAATCTACGAAGGCGTCGAGTTCTGAGGCGCGGCGTGCGCGAAGCACAAGAAGTAAACGAACAATCGAGGTCAAACATAGAAGGAGAAATCAGAAGTCATGTCCAGTAACAAGAAATCAAAAGCTGTGTCCGGCAACACCGGGGCCGAAGTTAAAGCGATGCCGATCAATATCGGCATTAAAGAGAACGACCGGCGCGAGATTGCCGAAGGCCTTTCACGCCTGCTCGCCGACAATTTCACTCTCTACCTGAAGACGCACAACTTTCACTGGAACGTCACGGGGCCGATGTTCCAAACGCTGCATGTGATGTTCGAGCAGCAGTACAACGAATTGTGGACGGCCAACGACCTGATCGCCGAACGCATCCGCGCGCTCGGCGTGTTCGCGCCGGGAACCTTTGAGGACTTTGCGCGGCTCAGTTCGGTCAAGGAGCAGCAGTTAGTGCCGGCAGCGCAGGAAATGATTCGCAGGCTGGTCGAGGGTCACGAGGCGACGGCGCGCACCGCCCGCTCGGTGATCGAGGTGGCCGAGAACGCCAACGACGCGCCGACCGCCGATTTGCTCACCGAACGCCTCCAAATTCATGAGAAAACCGCGTGGATGCTCAGGAGTCTGCTCGCCGAAGAAACGCCTTCTTCCGCCGCCGCGCAAAGCGCGTAAAACTTATGTTAGTGCCGGCAGTTGATCGGGGATGTGCGCTCTCCCCGGTCACTGCCCGGCCCGGATTGTTTCGGGAAAACCTAACTTAGCAAGTAATTCATTCCAGCGCGCGACTGGCAGGCTCCCGCCTGATGCTTGATCGTGGCCGTGACCGTAGCTCCCGCCCTCGCCTTCGAGTTCAATCGAACGCAAGAATTCGAGCACACTCGTTCCTTCCGACGAGCGCGCGCTGAAGTTGACGCGCCCCGGCAAGTAGCCTTCGTTCGCCGCGATGACGATGTAAGCTGGCAGGCGCGTGCGCCAGATTTGCGCGATCAGAGGATGAATCTGGCACAGCGTATTGACGCGCAGAAGCGCGACGCGATTACTGAAAACGGGCGCGGCTTTCTTCCCTTCATCGAGCGCCGCCTTCACTTCCTCGCGCGCCGCGCGCAACGCCCGCACGTCCTCCGAATTAGACTCAACAAGGGCACGCGGATTGTCGTGCGCGAGCAGGGCGCGCGCCGCCGCTTCCGGGTCGTAGTGCGAAGCGCGCCGCGCGGCGTTGACGAGCGTCGTCGCTTCCTTCAGCCATTTCGCGGTGTAACGCTTCTTCGCCCGCGCGACCAAATCGAACGGCGCGCGCTCGCCCAAATCGGAAATCGTTCCGACGCACGCGACCCATTCGAGGTCGTCAACCTCCGCGATTTCGCGGCACACTTCGTAAACGAGCAAACTCGTGTTCGGCACCGCCGGTCGCCATCCGTAACCGCTAATCAACACGCCGTCAGGCGGCACGCCTTCAGGGCGATGATGGTCAATGAAGCACGTCGGGACTCGCTCAATGATGGGTTCGTCGCTCGATCCCATGTCGAGCACGAACAGCAATTCCGGCGCGCACGCGCGGACGCGCGCGCGGTTAGGTTCCGTCCAAGCGTTACGCTCGCGGTCGGGCGCGACGCGCACGGCGTTTCCGTAGCCCGCCCGTTCGAGCGAGCGCTGCAAAACCACACCGGCGGCCACGCCGTCGGCGTCCGAGTCGTGCAGCACGACGACGCGGCGCGCGGCGGAAGTCTCGTTGCCGTTCTCGTCGAGGAAGGCGCGAAAGGTGGCGCGTGCCCGGTTGAACTCCACTTCATAATCCGGCGATGAAACTTCCGTCGCTCTCAACTTTTTCTCAGCCTTCATTTTCAATTACTCCCTCACGTTCGCCTTCGGCCACAAGTTTTCCCACCGTTTCGAGCGTGTCTATCTCGGCCATCGTTTTGTCGTCACGCAGGCGCAGGATGCGCGGAAAGCGGAGGGCATAGCCGCTCTTGTGGCGCTTCGAGATTTGCACACGGTCGAAGGTGACTTCGAGAATGATCTTCGGCTCGACGACGCGCACGCGCCCGTGCGCGAATTCCTGAACGGTGTGCGCGCGGAACCACTCGGTCAGTTCGGCCAACTCCACATCCGTCAATCCCGAATAAGCCTTGCCTACGTTCAGTAGTTCGCCGTTCTCTTCGGAGCGGCGCACCGCGAAGGTGTAATCCGAAAGCAGGTGCCGACGCTTTCCGTGTCCGACCTCGACCGAGGTGACGACGACATCGAGCGTCGCCAGCGTGCGCTTAATCTTCAGCCACTCGCGCCCGCGCTTGCCCGGCTTGTAAGACGAGCGCGGGTCTTTAATCATCAGGCCTTCGTTCCCGCGCGCCCGCGCCCGATCAAATTCGTCATCGAGTTGCGCTACGTCACTCAGCACCTTTGCGCCCGACAAACGCACGATTGATGATGATTTATTAACAACAAGTCCTTCGAGCGCCGAGCGCCGCTCACTCAATGGCGCGTCAATCAGCACGCGGCCTGCGGCGTAAAGAATGTCGTAGGCGACGAAGGCGACCGGCGTCGCGGCGAGCAATTCGTCGCTGACAGTCTTGCGGCCTAAGCGTTTCTGTAATTCGGCGAAAGGCAGAATTACGCTCCCGCGCGCTGGGACGATCTCGCCGTCGAGAATCGCGGCGGCGGCTAAGTTGCTGAGCCAGGGAACGAGTTCCGGGAAGCGGTGCGTGATGTCATCAAGCGTGCGCGAAAAGAGCGCGACGCGACCCGCTTCGACGTGCGCCTGCGCGCGGATGCCATCGAACTTGTCTTCGACGTAAAACTCTTCGGGCATCGTGCGCGCCACATCCGTCAAATCGGCGGCGGCGGTCGCAAGCATAAACTTGAGCGGGTGAAACAGCCGCATCCCGACGCCTTCAAGAAGACCGCGACGCGCACGCACCGCCGTCTCGCCGATGTCGCCAATCAGCATGTTGACCTGCGCGACGCTCGGCAAAGGCACATCAAACGCGCGCGCGACGGCGTCTTCAACTAAACCTTCTTTGAGGCCGATGCGTAAATCGCCGACGAGAATCTTGACGAGATACTTCGCTTCGAGCGCGGTCAAGCGACGGAGCGCCTCGACGAGCAAAGCTCTTTTGTTCTTCGTGCCGCGCGTCGCGCTCAGGATTTCGATGAGTTGCTCCGTCGCGGCGAAAGTTAGTGATGCCGCGTCGCTCGCCCGCTTCGACTCGACGAACGCCTCGTAAGCGACCTCGCCTGCGTCGCCGAGCCGCACGTAGCGCGGACGCAAATCTTCGACGCTGAAGCCGGTCACTTCACTGATCGCGTCGCGCACGACGCCCGTCCCAACATTCGTCGTGCGCGCGTCGCTCATCGCAAACGTGTAGCCGGCGAAATACCGCGCCGCCCGCGCGAGATCGGCGTCGTCAAGCTCACGAAAGAACGCGCCGAGCAGCGCGGCTTTCTCCAACTTCTTTGTCGTCGCCGCGACCCGTTCGGCGGTTTGCGCGAAACGCTCCAGCGTGCCGGTTTTAATTTCCGCAACCGGCGGATGCGATGGCTCAAGAGATTTCGATTGATTCATGTTCATCAGATTCTACCGCGAAGTCTGCGACTAAATGCAGAACACATCAGGAAACGGATCGCGTTCGGGAAGCAGGTCAGAACCGGGAGCAGTCGCGACCAGATTCGCGGCGGCGTAAAAACCCGGTCACGACCGCTCCCGGTTCTGACAAATCCACTTTCTCGGTGTGCGCGGCATACAGCGACATCCAAGAATCGCAAATCGGCAATCGCAAATCTCCATAAGCTTCGCTGAACACGTTCGCGTGGGCGCGTCGCAACTGTTAAGAATTAGTCACATGTCCCGTTTACAACATCGTCTGTGCCGCCCGCGTTTACGCTTTCGCTAACGACGCGCTACAATACACGCGCTTCCAAACATCTCTAATGTGCGAGGGATAATTAACGTGCAGGATAAGCCGCAGAATTTTCCGACGACGCAAGCGAACGGTTCGCCGCTGAAACCGCTAACCGAAGCGATACTCGAACGCCGCGCGACGAACCAGTTCACGTCCGAAGAGGTGCCGGAAGAATACCTTAACGCGATTCTTCGATTCGGGGCGCAGGCACCGTCCGGTTACAACTTTCAGCCGTGGCGCTTTGTCGTGGTGCGCGACGAGGCAAACCGCAAACGGCTTCAGGGGGTCGCCTTCAACCAGTCGAAGGTCGGGGAGGCGCCGGTCGTCATCATCGCCGTCGGGATGAAAGAAGAATGGAAGCGTACCGCCGACGAAGTTTTCCGGGAGGGCGCGGCACGCGGCGCGGGTAAGAAAGAGAACGTCGAGTCGGCCAAGCAGGGGGCAGTCGGCTTCGTGTCGAGCATGGATGCCGCGACGTGGGTCAACCGCCACACGATGATCGCGCTGACGACGATGATGCTCGTCGCGGAAGCTTACGGGTTTGACACCGCGCCGATGGAGGGATTCGACGCCGCCAGCGTCAAGCGCGAGTTCGGCATCCCCGACGAAGGCGAAGTCGTCGCGCTGCTCGCCGTCGGTCGCATGCAGCCGCCCGACAAACCCTACACCGGGCGCTTACCGCTCGGCCGCATCGTGTTCGGCGAGCGCTTCGGCGAAGCGTGGAAAGAGTAGTTCAAAGTTCAAAGTTCAAAGTAAGAAGGCGAGTCTTCTGGCTCCGTCTTTAAACTTTGAACCTTGAACTTTGAACTAACGGAGATCAAGTAATGCAGGAGCAAACTGAGTTGCGAGTGTCGGGCGTCATTGATCACATCGCGGTCAAGTCTGAGGATTTGCGGCGCGACGTGGAAGAGTACCAGCGAATCGGGTTTCGTCTGGAAACGCTTTATGACGATTGGGCGATGCTGCGTGATGCGCGTGGCTTTGGCATCGCGCTACTCGCGCCCGGATCGCACCACCCGCCGCACATGGGTCTGCGCGTTGAGACGCGCGAAGAGTTGGAAGCGGCGGCGCGGAGAGAAGACCGTCCGCTCAAGGAACACCGCGACCGCACCGTTTCGTTCTACACCAAAGGCGTCGGCGGGCAGGCGCTCGAAGTGATTTACTATCCGCCTGAATACACAACGGCGGTGATGGGTAATGATTAATGGTGTAATAGGAAAAGAAGTTTTGTCTCATCACCTATCACTTATCACCCGTTACCGCTTTGAGGAATGCAAACGTGCCTTTATTAGTTTTTGAATTTTTGGGAACCACCGAACTGCTCGTCATCGCGTTTGTCGCGTTGGTTGTTTTCGGGCCGCGCAAACTGCCGGAGTTGGGGCGCACGCTCGGCAAGCATCTCGGCGAATTTAAGCGCGCGTCCGAAGACTTCAAGCGGACGTGGGAGCGCGAAGTCGAGGTGGATAAAATCGAGCGTGATCTGCGCATTGATACCGGGGCGCGTGCCGCTCTGGACGCGATGCCCGACGATTCCGCGTCAACGACGACTTCGGCCATCGAATATCAGGACGAAACGTCGAACTATTACGGGGCGTCCGGCGATTACCCCGAAGGCACTCCGAGCGCGGAGCCGCAGACAATCGCCCGCACCTCGGATGCTTCCGTCTCACCCGCGACCGCCGAGGTCGGTGACGAATCGCGTAAACACAATTGGCTCTGAGACGCGCCCACAGGTTCAGGAAATTTTCTTTCCCTCATGTCATCAAGCATTTTAGAAACTGAAGAAGCGAGCGAAGACCGCGACGAGCGTCTCGGCGGCCAGATGTCGTTCCTCGAACACCTAGACGAATTGCGCCGCCGGCTCATTCGCTCCGCCATCTTCATCTTCGTCGCGCTGCTCTTCTGCTGGTTTTTCTCCGGCTACATCTACAACTTTCTCTCAGTCCCGGTGAAGCGGGCGCTCGCCGAAGCGCAACGCCGGACGCTGGAAATCGGCGGACTCACCGGCGGCGAGCGCATCCTGCCGCTCGCTTCTCTGAAAGAGGGCGATGCCGGTCGCTACGTTTTCGGCGAGGCGACGAAACTCGGCGCGAGTTTGATACCGCCGGGCGCGTCGGTGCTGGCGCGCTACGCTCTGGATAATCAAGGGCGGCCCGGCCTCTTCACGGATGAGCCGCTTTTCACCGGCGGGACGGTGATTCCGAAGGGCGTGCGTCTGCCGGTGTACCCCGACGCCAAGCCCGGCGCACTCGCGGGCGACAAGTCCGTTATGTCCCGGGTCAAGGACTTCGTTGCCGCCAAACCCGACGCGCTCGCGGGCGACGACCCGAAGCTTGTCGTGCGGACGGCGATTGAGCCTTTCTCGCTCTACCTGAAAGTCGCGCTCTACGCGGCGGTGTGTTTGTCGGTGCCTTTCTTGCTGTGGCAGGTGTGGTCGTTCATCGCGCCCGGACTCTACCCGCATGAGCGGCGCTACGCGATGCCGTTCGTAGTGCTGTCGTCACTCTCGTTTGTCATCGGCGCGGCCTTCGTTTACTACGTTTTGTTCCCCCCAGCGATCTCCTACCTGCTTGGCATCGGTCAGGATTTTCAATTACTGCTCAATGCCAGCGACTACTTCGACTTCATCATCCTCATCATGTTAGCGATGGGCGGCATTTTTCAGATGCCTGCGATCACTTACGTTTTGTCGCGCATCGGGCTGGTAACGGCGGGGCTGCTTTTGAAAATCTGGAAGATGGCGTTGATCGTGATTCTCATTGCGGCGGCTGTCCTTTCGCCGACGAGCGACGTGCTCAACATGATGCTCTTCGCCGCGCCGATGATGGTGCTCTACGTCGTCTCGATTGCTATCGCGTGGATTTTCGGCAAACCGCGCGAAGTTTCGTAGTCGAGTTACGATGCCGCGTCCAGCCCGGTCTAAGCCTGAACGCCGAGCGCGGACTCGATCTCGCCTATAGTCGTCTTTTCGCTCTCGCTCACCTGCGTCCCGCCGAAGCCGAGAAAGCCCCCTTCTTTGGCCGCCGACGCGACCTTCCGCGCCACGCTCACCAGCCATCTCTTGTAGGCGTCGGCTTCTTCCGCCCCGACTTTTGTCCGTAACAGGTCGGCCACCGATTGACAGTGCTCCAGCGCCCTACCTTTGACTTCCTTAACCGAAATCTTTTCCGTCGCGCCGCGCCCCTCGTCATCGGCATTTGCGACGATATCTGCGACGACTGCCGCGACGAGCGAATCTTGCGGGGCCTGTTGCCCGCCCTCGATGATGGCGTCGGCCACGGCGGACATCTCCTGTATGAAATCGTTCTCGCCGCTCGGGGCGGCGCCGGCGACCGCGTAACTCACCAGCATCGGCGACTTAAGCAAGCTCTTCCACTCTTCCGGCGTAAAATTGTTTTTGATACTCATAACACTGTGTCTCTCCTTCTCGATCTCTTGAACGCGCCCCCGGCCTCCGCGAGCTGATGCCGCTTGCGGGAGCACTCCGGAGGGGCGTCTACTCGAGGTCGTATGCCGATTGTTTAGACCAGCGGCAGGTTAAACGTTCCGGCCAGCTTGTTCACATTCCTGCGCAACCTCCGCCATTGCGACTCCAAATTGCCGCCTAACCTACGGTTGTTCATCATCACCGAAACCGGCCGCGCGGCCTCCAGCATTTGTTGCACGTTGTTCCTCGACTCCCACCAGTCATCGCGCCGGTTGAACTCACCGCGCAATGTGTTCAGGGACTCTTCGAACCGCCTGACGCGCGAGTTGAAATTGTCTTCCCTTTCGGTGCCATCTATCCGACTGCGGTCGAGCGCACGGTCGAAATTACGGCGGAAGTCGTTACTGCTCGATTCGAGTTGCCTGATAATGTTATCTACTTGCTTCTTGTTGTATTTCTTTCTGTACCTGTCCTGCGCGGCGGCGTCCCCCGCGACGATTAGCAAAACCGCCAAGACGCAAAGCACGGCGGAAAGGTGACGAAATCTTATGCGGATCATGTGTGTTCTCCTTCTCTCGTTTTGGTGTGAAGTTACATGTTTCGGATGAGCGGTTACGCCCCTGCCGGCCTACGACGACGGTCTTGCGACGACGAAGAGATTTCCAAGCCACGTCGGGGAGCGTAAATTGTCATCTGTGATATGTAACACCGCGATTGTACAATAGCCGCGATAAAAATGTGCTTTAAGCTTTTGTTGAAATAACTGCCAAATGCTTCGTTGCGATGTCGCCGTGCCGCGTGGATAACCCGCGACTGGCGTAATTGTCGCGCAGAGGCAACTTGAAAGCGGCCTCGCGGCATCTTGACTGTGACTCAGGCGAGGTTCTAAAATCTCTATTCAGTAAACATACCGCTCCGGCCGATTCTCCGTAGAGGGTTCGGTCACGTCCCGCAAACAGGCTTTAAGCCGCAATGAACAGGAGTCATAAAGCAATGTCTCGTCACCCGTTGATGCGTGTTTTGGCGCTATGCCTGACGCTCGCGCAGACGCTCGTCGTCGTGCCGTCGTCCGCGTGGGCGCAGCAGAAGGATAAGAACAAAAAATCTCAGGACGTGCCGGATCG
>JBPCPQ010000484.1:0-4666 GCA_050999015.1 Pyrinomonadaceae bacterium
GAGCTTGATAAGCTGAAGGGGACGTACACCGACGCGCTGCCCGAATTGCTCGGACCTGACGGGCGCATCCACAGCCAACTCAATCAAACCGTCACTGCAACGGGCAGACTATCCTCAAGTGATCCAAACTTACAAAACATTCCGATTCGCACTGAGCTTGGTCGTCGCATCCGCCGCGCGTTTATCCCAGACGAGGGAAACAAGTTCGTCGCGGCGGATTATTCACAACTGGAATTGCGGCTACTAGCGCATGTCACGCGCGATTCGCAGATGCTCGACGCCTTCCAGAAAGGCGACGACATTCACTCCCGCACCGCGCGCCTCGTCTTCGGCGCGAAGACGCCCGAAGAACTGAAAGAAAAGCGGCGCTTCGCCAAGATCGTCAACTTCGCCATCGCCTACGCCGTCGAGCCGTTCGGCTTGTCGCAGCGCGTCGGCATCTCGCGCAAAGAGGCGAAGGGAGTGATTGACGACTTTTACAAAACATACACCGGCGTCCGCCGCTTCATGGACGAAGTGCCGGAGACAGCTCGGAAGGAAGGTCTCGTGCGCTCCATCTACGGGCGCATTCGCCCCGTCCCGACGATCAACGACCGCAACGGGCAGGTGCGCGCCCGCGCCGAGCGCGAAGCTATTAACATGCCGATTCAAGGGACGGCGAGTGATATTGTGAAGATCGCAATGCTGAAGGTTGACGAGGCTCTCAAGCGCGAAAATCTACGCGCGCGGATGGTGATGCAGATTCATGACGAGTTGCTGGTTGAAGTCCCGGCGGACGAGACCGAAAGAGTTGCCGCGCTGCTGAAGCGCGAGATGGAATCGGCGGTCGAGCTTGACGTGCCGCTCGAAGTCGAGGTCGGAATCGGCGACAACTGGATGGACGCGAAGTAGAAGTGCTGAGTACTGAGTGCTGAGTAAGGAGAGTGCTTTAATTCAGTACTCAATACTCAGCACTCAGCACCTCCCGAAAGAGATGCCGGAAGAAAGAAAGAAGAAAGGCGGGCGGGCAGGCGACAATCGCGGCGACGCGGCGGCGGATGAGCGTCCGCTGCCTTCGGGCGCGGGGGCGCGGCGCGAGCCGTTTGTCACGCGCGAGCGCGGGTGGCTGGCTCCGATGCTTGCTCCGTTATTGATCGGTTTTGCCCTGCTCGTCGGACTGGTAATCGGTCTCGGCATCCTCAGCGTGCGCGAGTTGAACGATGTCAGGAGCAGCACGCTCGAGATCGAGCGGCAGCAAGCCAATCGCCTGAATGTCCTTCATCAACTCAGCCTCGCAGTACTGAAACTCGACAACGAAGCGCGCGCGCGCGGACGACTTGAGGCGGGCGGCGCAACGGGAATCAGGCCGCCGGACGTGCGCCTGCGTAACGCGCGCAGCGAGATTCGGAAAATCTTGCTCGACGTGGAGCGCCTCCCGCTCTCGCGCACCGATGACGGACGCGCTTTCATCAACGACGTGGGGAGCTTTATCGGCATCACCGAGGACGCGAGTCGTTATTCACTTGAGGGTTTCGAGGCACATCGCAATCTCGACCGTAAGCTCGATGCTTTATTCCAACAGGAGACCGGCGATTGGGAATTCGCGGCGTGGCAGAGAGACAATGCGGTAGAAGAGGCGAAGGGCAAGATTGATTTATTGACGTGGCTCGCCGCGCTGACTGGCTTGGTCGTCGCCGCCGGGGCTACTTGGGAAGTGCAGCGACGCTTCCGGCAGATCAGGCGCAGCCTCGACGCGCTGCGGCGCGAGAGACAATTCAGCACGCAGATGCTCGAAGGAATGGTCAGCGCCGTCGCAGCAATTGACGAGCAGAATGTTATCCGCAGCGCCAACGCCGTGTTCTTCGAGTTGTTCCCCGAAGCGTCGCTCGACGCGCCCGTTCTCGACCACATTTCTACGCCGGAAGCGGCGAAGATGCTGGCGGCGGCGACATCCGCGCCCGCCAGTCGCGCGACCTTTTATCGCGGGCGCTGGGTGATTCCGCACGGCGCGACGGGCAAGCGCCGCACGTTTGATGTCTATTCTTCGCCGCTCCAACTCGACGCCGAGCGCGGGCAAATCCTGACGCTTGTGGACGCAACTGAGGTGGTTGAGGCCGAAGGCGAAATGCGCCGGCAGGAGGCGCTCGCCGCCGTCGGGCAGGCAGCGGCGCAGGTCGCGCACGAAATCAAGAATCCTCTGGGAAGCATTCGCCTCGGCGTCGCAATGCTACGCGACATGACGCCGAGCCGCGAGGCCATCTCGACAATTGACCTCGTGGATCGCGGCATCGACCATCTCAATAAGTTGACTTCTGATGTGACGCAGTTCTCGCGCCGTCGTCAACTCTCGCTTGCCGAAGCCGACCTCAATCAACTGCTCGATTCGAGCCTTGATCTTGTCGCCGATAAAATAAAAGAAAAGAACACGCCAATCGAAAAGCATTACGCCTCGAAGCACCTCATTGCGGAGTGCGACGACGGTCAACTCCGGCAGGTCTTCGTCAATCTCTTCGCCAACGGAATTGACGCGAGCACCGCTGCATCTCCCATCATTGTTTCGACCGAACGCATTACACTTCAGGGTGCCGGCGCAAATGGCGGCGCACCGGCGGCGAAAGGGGCGCGCATCACAATTGCCGACAAAGGAAAAGGCATGGACGATGAGACCCGCGCGCGCGTCTTCGAGCCGTTCTTCACGACGAAGAAGCGTGGCACCGGCCTCGGCCTCGCTATCGCCAAGCAGATTATTGAGCAGCACGGCGGGCGCATCTTCGTCGAAAGCGCGCCCGGCGAGGGAACGCGCTTCCTAATCGAACTTCCGTTGAGCGTCAGCGGCTTGCAGAGTTGAGCCTAAGGCTCACCGTACTATCTTCAACCTTTGAAGCATCTCTCGATTACCGGATGATTCATCAATCTTTCGGTCAAAGCTAAACCGCCTCGGCCCTATCCCGCTCTTGTCGAATGAAAGGCGCGCCGCGCCGCTTCGATGGTGCGGTCAATCATTTCGTCGGTGTGCATGATGCCGATGAAGCCGGACTCGAATTGTGAAGGCGCGAGGTAGACGCCTTGCGCGAGCATCGCGTGGAAAAACTTGCCGTAAAGCTCGCGGTCACTCTGAGAGGCGGTCGTCCAATTCGTCACTGCTTGGTTCGTGAAGAACGTCGTCCACATCGAGCCGACGCGGTTGGTGACTGTTTCGACTCCCGCCTCACGCGCCGCGTCGGACATGCCGGCGGTGAGGCGTGCGCCAGCGCGTTCGAGTCGTTCGTAGGTTGACGAATCACGCAGACGTTTGAGCGTGACGAGTCCGGCGGTCATCGCGAGCGGGTTGCCGGAAAGCGTGCCGGCTTGGTAGACGGGGCCGGCGGGCGCGACGTGTTCCATAATCTCGCGGCTCGCGCCGTAGGCCCCGACGGGGAGACCGCCGCCGATGATCTTGCCGAGCGTCGTGATGTCCGGCGTCACGCCGAAAACTTTTTGCGCGCCGCCGCGCGCGAGGCGGAAGCCGGTCATCACTTCGTCGAAAATCAGTAGCGCGCCGTGCCGCCGCGTGATGTCGCGCAAAAGTTGTAGGTAGCCTTCTTCGGGCGCGACGCAGCCCATGTTGCCGACGACCGGCTCGATGATGCAGGCAGCGATGTCTCGCCCATGCTCGTCAAAAATTTGTTCGAGCGCCGCCGCGTCGTTGAAGGGGGCAGTGAGCGTGTTGGCGGCGACGGCGGGCGGCACGCCGGGACTGTCCGGCAAACCTAGTGTCGCGACGCCCGACCCGGCTTTGACCAGCAGGCTGTCGCCGTGCCCGTGATAACAGCCCTCGAACTTGACGATCTTATGACGACTGGTCACGCCGCGCGCGAGCCTGAGCGCCGACATCGTCGCCTCGGTGCCGCTGTTGACCATCCGCACCATCTCGATTGAAGGCACGGCGTTAATGATCTCTTCGGCGACTTCGATCTCCAACTCAGTCGGCGCTCCGTAGCTCGTGCCGCGCGCCAGTGCTTCATGGAGAGCCTCGATGACTTCCGGGTCAGCGTGGCCGAGAATCATCGGCCCCCACGAGCCGACGTAATCAATGTATTCACGACCATCAACATCGGTCATCGTCGCGCCCCGCGCGCTCGCAATAAAGCGCGGCGTGCCGCCGAATCCGCGAAACGCGCGCATCGGGGAATTAACTCCGCCGGGAATTAATTTCACCGCGCGCGCGAAAAGATTTTCTGAACTGTTACTCATAAGGCAATGCTAAATGTGCAGCGCATGAGGACGCAAGTTGTATCTCGAGAGGAATTATAATGAATGGTTTTTAACACAGAGGCTCGGAGGTCACACAGACGACATGGAAAGTTGAACAGCCTTCTCCGTGCTCTCTGTGTTGAGACTTTTCTGTTTGAATTATCCACACTTCTTGTAGAGAGAAATTCCGGTCAGCCGAAAATGCTGCGCCAACGCTCGTCGAGCGCGCCGCCGAAAAGAAATGCCGTGAGCGACGGCTGCTCGTGCGAGCGGTCATAGCCGACTAACTCGACGTAAGCGCGCCCGCCGGTCTCGGTCGCGCCGTGGAGACCCTTCACGGTGCAGGCGCCCTCCCAGTAAACGACCATCGTCGTGCCGCGCGTGTCGAGTTCCTGATCCTTCATCACCGGCGTCACGGTGACATCAATGCCGAAGCGCGGGACGCGCAGTCGCC
>JBPCPQ010000449.1:0-2202 GCA_050999015.1 Pyrinomonadaceae bacterium
GGTCGGAGGTTAGTAAAAGGCAGTTTTCACTGACCTCCGACCTCTAACCTCTGACCTCTGCTCCTTCATTCTCTCAAAAAACTGAGGAGCGCGGCGTTGACTTCAGACGGGGACTCCTGCTGCACCCAATGATTGCTGTGCGCCAAGCGCACTTCACGGTAAGGCGCGTCAACATAACGATTGACGCCCCGCACCGTGTCGGGGACGATGGCGAAATCGCGTTCGCCGTAAATAAAAAGCGTCGGCACGCGCACACGCCCGCCACCTGTTGATGAAGAATTTTCGCCGCTTCGCCGCTTCAGCAGCGCCTTCACATTCGCGCGGTAGTAATTGATAGAAGCTGTCAGCGCGCCCGGCTGACGCATCGCTTCCTTTAGCACCGCGATGTCGGTCTCGGTGAAAGTGCCGCGTCGCGCAGTGCGTTTGAACATGTCGTCAAGGCCGCCGAAGTCATTCCGGCTGATCCACCATTCGGGCACGCGGGGCAGTTGAAAGAAGAACATGTACCAGCTTCGGAGTAACTGCCGCACGGTTACATTCGCGGCCCACGCCGCCGGGGGCGGGACTTGCAGCGCCGCAAGTTTCCAGACGTATTCGGGATACTTCTCGGCCACTGCCCACGCCACAGCCGCGCCCCAGTCGTGGCCGATGATCGCGGCCTCGCGCTCCCCGCAGTGGCGGATCAGGCCGAGCACGTCTCCGACGAGAGCTTCCATCCGGTAGTCTTCGACGCGCGGCGGTTTGTCGCTCAAATTATAGCCGCGCAAGTCCGGCGCGACGACGCGATAATGCTCACCGAGCGCCGCCAACTGATGCCGCCACGAGTACCAACATTCGGGAAAGCCGTGCAGCAGAATGACGAGTTTCTCGCCCGCGCCGCGCTCCGCGTAGTGCAGACGCACGTCGCCGATCTGCGCGTAACCGTGCCGGATCGAGGGATCAATGTTGGTAAGAGAATCGCTCATGTCAATCAGACTTTGAATTTTGACGGTTGTTTAGAGAAGGACATAGCCCTCCTGTAAACGGGCGAACGTATTTACAAATTGCTTCGGTAAAAACTATTTCATGAACCGGCGCTACTGATTAAGTCCGAGAGTGTTTGCTTCCTCGTCGGTGACATCAATCCACATCCGCAGCAGCGCCGTGGAGAATGTTTTACCCTGCGCGTCAGTCATCAGCGAGAGCGTGCCGCCGCCGCCGAGACTTTCGTGTAACAGGAAATTGAGCGCCGAAAGATTAGGCAACTCAAAACGCTCGACCTCGCCTTTGACGATTTCCCCGAAATGCTCCTTCACGCGCGCGGCGGTCACTTCGCGGACGAGCAGCGGATAATACTCTTCGCGCAGCGCGATCAATCCGACGTTCGCCGTGTCGCCCTTATCGCCAGAGCGCGCGTGCGTGAGTTTGACTAATTGGATTTGCATGTTTTCATCAAAGCGTGACGGCTTGAACATCGCCGAAGTTTAGTATGTTGTGACCGAGTTGCACAGCAAACAAGGACGGGGCAAAGTTCACACAGAGACACAGAGGATTCACAAAGGTTTTGAATGTCCTTTCTGTGCCCTCCGTATAATCTCCGTGTCTCTGTGTGAACCCCGACTGACGTTACACTTCAACATCCAATCTCGAGCGCCTGCCGCCATCCCGACATATATCACAGCAGCATGTGATTGTTTTTATAGAGAGACAACCAATGAAAGCCAACAACGACGAGCGCGTGTGTGATCGTCCCGTCGGCGATGAGCACGGGGATTTGATCGAGCGGGACAAGGCGCACGGCGGTGTGCTCTGTTCCGTCGAAGACGGGCGCTTGATGGAAGTGTACATCGCGCGCGAGAAAGGTGTGAATCCAGTTGTTCTGAATCGCCGGGTTGGGTCGCGTGCTGCCGAGCAGCAACAACTCCGAATTAGATTCATAACCCGTCTCTTCGAGCAACTCGCGCGCGGCGGCACGGCGGTCGTCCTCGCCGTCGTCAACCATGCCACCCGGAATTTCCAGCGTCACCTCGCCGGTGCCGTGCCGGTATTGTTCGATCATCACTACTTCGTCGTTCGCCGTCAGCGGCACGACGTTGATCCAGTCGGGCGCTTCGATCACATAGAAATCGTGTTCGCGCCCGCCGCGTGGATTGACGCTCAAATCACGCCGCACCTGAAACACGCGACAGTCGGCGATTTGCTTGCTTTGAACGCGACGCCACG
>JBPCPQ010000179.1:0-4366 GCA_050999015.1 Pyrinomonadaceae bacterium
TCCGCCCAACAGCATCCACAATCCAAGATCATAGATGCGCTCGCGCGGCAATCCGTCCCGCGCGCCGAGCCGCGACGCCACAAACAGCGCCACGAGACACGACAGCGCCAGCAGCACGCCGTAAGTGTTAATCGGGAAATCGAAGATGCGGAAAAGTTCTGGATACATCTCAACTCAGAAGGCAGAAGGCAGTAAGCAGTAGGCAGTTGAACCGCCATTCGTGTTTTGCATCGCTTTATGCCTCCGTGCTGCCTTCTGCCCTCTGCCTTCTGCCTTCTGTTTTCCGGCCTTCCATCAGTAAGTCAATGGCGAGCAGAAAGGCACCGGTGCAAATGGCCGCGTCCGCGACGTTGAAGGTCGGCCAGTGATATGAGCCGGCGTGCAGCACGATGAAATCAATGACGTAGCCGAGGCGGGCGCGATCCGTCAGGTTGCCGGCGATGCCGGCGAGCAGAAGCGCACACGCGCCGAGGATGCGGTCGTCTGTGCGCGGCGTGCGGAAGAAGTAGATCAGCACTCCGATTGTCGCCAGCCCCGCGAGTCCCGCCAGCATCCAGCGCCCGAACGCGCCGCCCTCTTGAAGCTGTCCGAATGCGATGCCGCTATTTTCCGCGTAAGCGAATTTGAAAAGACCGTTGATGACCACACGCTCGTCGCCGAAGCGCAAACGCCGCACCGCCCACGCCTTGCTCGCTTGGTCAACTAGATAGATGCCGAGCGCCGCGAACAGGTACGCCGCGCGCCAGCCGATGTTTCGCGCCCCGCTCACGCCGCTTCTCCCCGCTCAAGTTCCGCGAGGACAGGAACACAACGCTCGCACGCCGTCGGGTAGCGTTCCGATTCGCCGACCCGCGTCGAATAGCTCCAGCACCGCTCGCACTTTTCGCCTTCGGCGCGCGTCACACTGACATCTACATCCGCCTGTCGCGCCGCGAGCGATTCGTCTGAATGCAACTCAACTTGGGAAACGATAAAAAGATAACGAAGCTCGTCGCGGTAACGCTGAAGCAATTCGTAAGTCTCGCCACTCGCGGAAAGATTGACGCGCGCCTCAAGCGATCCGCCAATGACCTTGTTGACACGCTTGCCCTCAAGCGCATGCAAAACCATATCGCGGATATGAAACAATTCAGTCCAGTGCTCGATCAATTCCGTGTCCCGCTCACCACCCGGCTGCGGAAACTCCGCGAGATGAACCGACGCGGGGCGTTCTTCATCTTTCGCGCGCGGTAAATTCTCCCAAATCTCGTCCGCCGTGAAGACGAGAATCGGCGCAACGAGTCGGGCGAGCGCGTCAGCGACTCTGTACAGCGCGGTCTGCGCCGAGCGGCGCGCGGGCGACTTCGGGGCCGCCGTGTAGAGACGATCCTTGATGATGTCGAAGTAGCGCGCCGAAAGAGTGACGGTGCAAAAATTGTAGAGCGCGTGATAGACCGTATGAAACTCGTAAGACTTGTATCCTTCGAGCGCGCGCTCCGTCACCGCGTCGAGTTCGGCGAGCGCCCAAGCGTCTATCTCATGCATCTCTTCGTCGCCGACGGAATCACACGCCGGATCGAAGCCGTCGAGGTTGCCTAAGGCGAAGCGCGCCGTGTTGCGTATCTTGCGGTAGCCGTCCGAGACGCGCTGCAAGATTTCCGCCGAGCAGCGCATGTCTTCGTGATAGTCGCTTGACGCCGACCACAGCCGCAGGATTTCCGCACCGGATTCTTTAATCACGTCGTTCGGCGAAACGGCGTTGCCGGTGGATTTGTGCATCGCCTTGCCCTGACCGTCAACAACCCAGCCGTGCGTCAGGACGGTTTTGTACGGCGCGGCATTGTGCGCAGCGAGGCCGACCATCAAGCTGGAGTTGAACCAGCCGCGATACTGGTCGCCGCCTTCGAGGTACACGTCCGCCGGCCAGCGCAAGCCTTCGTACTTCTCTAAGACCGCAACAGACGATGAGCCGCTGTCGAACCACACGTCGAGAATGTCAGTCTCCTTGCGCCACTCACTCGCGCCGCATTTACCGCACTCGACATGAGTTTCCGGCAGCAGCGCTTTGGCGTCGCGCGCGTACCAAGCGTCGGCGGATTCGCGCTCGAAGATGTCGGCGACGTAACGGATGACTTCGGGTTCGGCCAGTGCCTCGTCACAATTCGCACAATAAAAAGCAGGAATCGGCACGCCCCACACGCGCTGCCGCGAGACGCACCAATCGGGGCGACCCGTCAGCATGTTGCGCATCCGGTCTTCGCCCCATTTGGGAATCCACTCGACGCGCGCCACTTCTCTGAGCGCGCCGTCGCGCAAAGACTCCGGCGCGGCCTCTTCGTTGTCGGTGTAGTTCGAACGGTCGCGCCCGTCTTCGTCTTGTTCTACTTCAAGCGTCTCTTTCGAGAGCGCGTCCAGAGAGATGAACCACTGCGGCGTGGCGCGGAAGATAACCGGATTCTTGCAGCGCCAGCAGTGCGGGTAGCGATGGCGATACTCTTCGGTGAAAAGCAGCGCACCACGCTCGCGCAAAAACTCGACGATCTTCGGGTTGGCCTCGAACACGGTTTGCCCCGAAAAATGATCCACCTCATCGGTGAAGCGACCGGCGTTGTCAACCGGGCAGTAAACTTCAAGGCCGTACTTGCCGCCAATCACAAAGTCGTCGTGGCCGTGCCCCGGCGCGGTATGCACGAGTCCCGTCCCGGCTTTGCCGGTCGTCTTTTTGTCGCGGGCTTCCCTGACATCAAGCTCGGTCTCCGCGTCCGCCTCGCCGCCGAGCGTGACGTGCTCGCCGAGCATCACTAAGCTCGGGCGATCAAGCCACGCATGGCGACACTCCAACCGGTCGAGACGCGCGCCAGGAAAACGCGCCAACATTTTCGGCTCGCCGAGTCCACACTTCTCAGTAACGGCTTCCGCCAAATCTCCCGCGACGACATAAACTTCGTCGCCGTTCTCAATCGCGGCGTACTCGAAGAGTGGGTTGACGGCGATGCCGAGATTGGCGGGAAGCGTCCACGGCGTCGTCGTCCAGATGAGAAAGAAAACCTTACGCCCTGCGAGCGCCGGGTCAATGCCCGCCGGGTCGCTTGCCAAAGGAAACTTTACATACACGGACGGGCTTATATGCTCGGCGTATTCGACCTCGGCTTCGGCGAGCGCCGTCTGATCGTGGATGCACCAGTAGACGGGACGCGCGCCTTTGTAAACGTAGCCGCGCTCGACGAAGCGCCCGAACAGACGCGCCGTCTCCGCCTCGTAGTGATTCGACATCGTGAGATACGGGTCGTCCCATAAGCCCAACACGCCGAGGCGCTGGAAGTCGCGCGTCTGCCGCTTCAGGGCATCGGCGGCGTGCTCGCGGCACGCGCGGCGGACACTTACCGGGGGCATGTTCGCCTTCTTCGCGCCGAGCTTTTTGTCCACGTACAACTCGATGGGCAGGCCGTGACAGTCGTAGCCCGGAACGTAAGGCGCGTCGTAGCCCATCATCGTTCGTGACTTCACCACGAAGTCTTTCAAAATCTTATTAAGCGCGGTGCCGATATGGATGTCGGAGTTGGCATAGGGCGGGCCGTCGTGAAGGACGAACTTCTCGCGCCCCTCACCAGCGCGGCGGATCATTTCGTAAAGTTCCATCCCCGCCCACTTCTTCAGGCGCGCGGGTTCGGACTGGCCGAGGTTTGCTTTCTGCGCGAAGTTGGTCTTCGGCAGATTGACGGTCTTCTTCAAATCAAGTGGCGTTTCTGTAGACATAATTTGAAAGTCTGGAGTCTGAAGTCACGAGTCTGGAGTCTAAAGCCAGAAGTCCCAAATCCAAAGTCTAACTCTGGATTTGGGACTCTAGACTTCAGACTCCAGACTTTAGACTGTCTTTAACCGATGAACATTTCATCCTCTCCGTAGGTCTGGTTGATCGGTTTTGGTGTGGGGGCGACCAGCACTTCCAGACCGCGCCGGACGCCCGCCATAATCGCCGCGATTTCGCGCGCCGGCTCGACGATCCGTGCATGAATGAAAGCGGTGGTAGTTGTCATCTGATAGTGCGTGCGGTCAATCGAGCGCGAGATCATTTCCACCTTGTCGCGCGCCACCTCGGCAGAGATGCCGACGATTTGTTTCAAATCACGCACTTCCTCTTTGACGAGCGACATTGATTCCGAGAAATGCATCGTCGCGGTCGAGAGATGCCCCGACATTTGGTTCACCTGCTCGGCGACCTCGCGCCCCTGCGCGGCGATCAATTTAACCTGCTCGGTCAGCGCGCCGATTCTTTCCATCAGCGGCTCAACGCGCTTCTCGAGGCTGCTGATTGTGTGAACGACGCGGCTGATGACAACAGCGATGACAACCATCGTGACGGCGATCACGACGAACGCGACCATCA
>JBPCPQ010000436.1:0-23907 GCA_050999015.1 Pyrinomonadaceae bacterium
TGTGGTCAAGGAGCGGTACCCGCCCTTCGAGCGAGACGGCCATCGTCATTCGATCAACTTTCGTCAGGATGTCGCCCGGCAAGTAAGTCTTGCTGTCGAGATAAAGCAGCGCGTCGAGCGGCTCCTTTGTTCCGACGCGCGCCGCGTGCTGACGAAACATCGCCGCCGCACCGTCTTCGTCGCCGTTCAACTGGCGGCGAAAGTCGTCCGTGTAGAGATGCTGCTTGTTGAGCGTCGTGAAGGTCGAGACGCTGTCAATGTAGCGGTCGAGCGGATCAAGGGCGACGTTGTGGAGATAATTGCGTCCCAACGCACCGTGCGGCAGACGACGGCTCAGTGGCCCCATCACTCCCTGACGAACGGCGCGCGGCAGGCGTGCGAAGCCGCTTCGCTTTCGATCCACGACGTAGCGCGTGTAGCCCGCGAATAATTCGTCGCCGCCGTCGCCGGACAGCACTACGGTGACGTGTTCGCGCGCCAGCTTAGAGACCATGTAGGTCGGAATCGCGGACGAGTCGGCGAACGGCTCGTCGAAGTGCCACGCCAATTCGTCAACGATTTGGCAGATGTCCGGCGTGACGACGAACTCGTGATGATCCGTCCCGAAATGTTTCGCCGCGACGCGCGCGTATTTCAATTCGTTGTAACTGTCTTCGTGAAAACCGATGGAGAAAGTCTTGACGGGTTGATCCATGTGACGCGCCATGAAGGCGACGACCGTTGAGGAATCCACGCCGCCGGAAAGAAATGCGCCGAGCGGCACTTCCGAGATCAGCCTGACGCGCACCGCTTCGTCAATGAGGGCGCGAAGTTCGTCGAGGTAATCCTCTTCACTACGCCGTTCATCCTTCTCCGTGGCCGCGTAATTAAAATCCCAATACTCTTCAATTTTGACACGCCCTTCGGCGAAGCTGAGATGATGTCCCGGTGGAAGTTTATGAATCCCGGAAAAAATGCTCAGAGGATCGGGCACGTAGCCGAACGTGAGGTAGGCGTCGAGCGCCTCGGGGTTGATGTCGGCGCGGACTTCGGGATGCGCGAGCAGTGACTTTAATTCTGAGCCGAAGACGAACGTGCCGCCGGGAGTCATTGTGTAATGAAGCGGTTTTTTGCCGACGCGGTCGCGCGCGATGAAGAGTTTGCGTGCGCGCGCGTCCCACAGCGCGAAAGCGAACATCCCTCGGAGCCGCTCGACGCACGCCGCGCCGTATTCTTCGTAGGCGTGGACAATCGCTTCAGTATCGGAGTGCGTCTGAAACCGGTGGCCGCGCGCTTCGAGATCGCGCTGCAACTCGCGGTAGTTATAAATCTCGCCGTTGAAAACGATTGTCACCGCGCCGTCACAGCCGGAGATCGGCTGGTGCCCGCCGGCGACATCAATGATTGACAGGCGGCGCATGCCGAGCGCGACGCCGTCTTTCACCAACGTGCCCTGATCGTCCGGCCCGCGATGCGCGATCACGCGGCACATCCGGTCGAGCACAACGGCAGACTCCCGCGCGTCTCCCGCTCCCTGTTGTTCTACAAATCCGGCGATGCCGCACATACTTTTTCAGCCGCTCTCTTTCGGTGTTTCGCGCCGGCCGTTTCGTGAAGCGAGCGTCCGAACGAACGAGGCCAGTTCCCGCACCGCGCCGCCGCGAGGTTGTCCTTCGGCGAGGTAATCATGACGGCGCTGGCGAAAGAACCCGGCGAAGGAGCGCAGTTGCGCCTCGCGCAGGAAAGCATCTTCTCGTCGGCCCCGTAGCGAGCAGTCGAGCCAGCGCGCCGCGTCTCGCACGGCCTGTATATAAAGATGTGCCGGAACGTCGAACAATCGTCCCCGGTTGCTCTTCTCCACGTCTTCCAGCCGCATCTTCGCGAGTTGACGGCCGTGCGCCGTGTGCCACTTGCGATGATACGGCTTCTCCATCCGCTCGGCCTGAACGTCGGCGATGACGATGATCCTCGGATCATAGAGCGCCTGACCTCCCGCCTCCCAGAAACGCAGAAGGAATTCATGGTCGTCAACCGAGCAGACGCCGATGTGTTGGAAACGCGGCGAAAACATGCCGACCCGCTCGATTATTTCGCGGCGAAAAGCGGCATTCGCGGTAATCAGACAGCGTTGGTTTTTGGCGTTAACGTAGAAGGGTTCGTCGCCGTAATCCAAGAGGGCGAGCGGCGACCAACTCTCGCGCGTCAACCAAGATGGCGGCTCTCGCTCCCATTGCGCGAGGACTTTGCCGCCGACCCCGTCCGCCTCCGGATGCTCGTCAAACGCGCGCTTGACGGATGCCACCCAGCCAGGCGAGACATGCACGTCGTCGTCGGTGAAGGCGATGACGGGGGCGCGGGCGCTGATCACGCCCGCGTTGCGCCCGTGCGAGATGCCCTGCTTCCCTTCAAAGACGTAACGCAGATTATCGTAGCCGCGTGCGATAAAGGATTCGACAACCTGCCGGGTGCGATCCTTAGAATTGTTATCAACAATCACCACTTCGTAACGCACGCCGTCCGCCCGTTGCGCGAGCACGCTTTTGAGCGCCTCCGGCAACAACTCACAACAGCTGTAAGTGCTGATGATGACTGAGATGTCGAACTGTTCGCCCATGACTTCTTTACACCGAGTGCCCGACGGGGTTTTGACGCGCGGCTAAACGCGCGAATCAACGCCGCTCAATGACTGCTCTCTTACTCGCTCCGCGTTCGTTGCCTCTCCCTCCTGCACGAACCGCCACTCGTGAGGCATGTAGAAGCTTCCATGCACGACTTTTCCCGGATCGACGCGGAGCATTGCGCGGCGGGACTGGCTGTCGACGAGCTGCGTCGCGCCGTCGTGCCCCGGCGCACCCTGCTGCCAGATTTCCGTATTGACGTAGTAAAGGCCCGGCTGTAGCCCCAACTCGTCGCAGAACAGTTCGACCTTGCCGGTGCCGGGGCTGAGATCAATCCGCTCGTTACTCAACCTACTCGTCAGATGGCAACTCAACTCACCGTCAGCCGAGTAGACGAGGGCTTCAATCACCGCGTCGAAGACCGGCTCGTGTACTTCGTACTGAACACAGGCCGTGAGCGGGTCTCCCGTGCGGAAGACGGTGGTTTCCTGACCAGCTGCATCGTAAAACGCGAGGAAGGTGATTTCGGCTTGTTTTGACGTCGCGCCCGCATACGGCCCCGAGGTCGCCGGCGTGCTTATCTGAGATGCCGTGCGCTGGTATTCGGCGATGACTTCGCGCGGCGGCCCGTCGGCGATAACCTCACCCCGCTGCATCAGCAACACCCGGTCGCACAGTCGCTCGACCGCGCTCAGGTCGTGCGAGATGAAAATGATCGTCGTTCCGCCCCGCTTCAGGTCATTAATCCGCTTGATGCATCTTTCCTGAAAAGCCGTGTCGCCGACGGCCAAAACTTCGTCGAGCAGGAGAATCTCCGGGTCCAAGTGGGCGGCGATGGAGAAGCCGAGCCGCACATACATCCCCGACGAGTAGCGCTTCACCGGCGTATCTATAAAATGCCGCACGCCGGCGAAGTCAATAATGTCGTCGAGCTTTTCGGTGATTTCGCGGCGGCGCATTCCGAGAATCGAACCGCTCAGGTAAATGTTCTCGCGCCCGGAAAGCTCCGGATGAAAGCCCGACCCGACTTCGATCAGCGCCGAGAGGTGGCCGTTAATCGTGATCTCGCCGGAGGTCGGCGCTGTGATACTTGAGAGCAATTTCAGAAGCGTGCTCTTGCCCGCCCCGTTGTGCCCGATGATGCCGAGCGCCTCGCCGTGGCGCACTTCAAAGCTCACGTCGCGCACCGCCCAAAACTCCTGCCCGCGCCTCCTGAGACTCTGCAGCTTACGCACCAGCGGGTGCCGCGCCGAGTCGCCGCCGGACTCTTGCCCGACCGTATACTTCTTTGAAATGTGGTCAACTTTAAGATCAATCATATCTGTTAACGGGCAGACCGTGATTTCAAGCCGCGTCCTCACGGCACATCGTTAAGGAGACTTGCACACGCCGCGAAGACCGTCAAGCTTCGCTCCTGAAAACAGTGCAATACAGCTTCCGGTAAGCATGCTTCACCACCGCCTGCGGATAGCGCCGCAACAGCACCGCCACGTCACGCCCCGCCTTCCCCCACTCGGCGCGCGCCCGGATGCGGTCGCGCACCCGGTCAACAAGTTGCTCGCTGTAGCATTCCTGCCACTGCTTCATCCCCCTCTTGTAGGCTTCTTCGTATCGCCTGTTCCCTTTGACGTTTTTCCACTGCGCGCGCAGGGCACTGATTGTACATCGCCACATGTGCTCCGAGTTGCGCGTCATGTTCGCGTCGTGCTCGCGGTACTCGGCGACCACTTCGCCGTGGTCGAAGACGGGTAACTGCTGAGTGATCCGCAGGTACAAGTCGTAATCGCAGGAGTGATCGAGCGCGGCGTCGAAGCCGCCGAAGGAATCCAGGACTTCGCGCCGGTGCATCACCATCGCGGGCATGTAGATATAACAACTGCGCAGCAACTCGACGTAATGATCTTTCTCAAATCGCGAGATGGACGGCGACGGGCGGGCAGTGCCGTCGCCGTTGATGTGCCGGCAGCGGCCGTAAACGAACGCGCATTCGGGGCGCGCGCTCAAATGCCTCACGCCTGTTTCCAACGCGCTTGGCAGAAGTCGGTCGTCGCCGTCGAGGACAATCACGTAGGTGCCTTCGGCCTCACAAATCCCTCTGTTCCGCGCCGCCACAACGCCCCCATTTTCCTGACGAATGAGGCGCACGTTCGCGTAACTCGCGGCGACCTCCGCCGAGTTATCTTTCGATCCGTCGTCCACGACGATCACTTGAGTGTGCGGATGAGTCTGACCGAGTGAGCTCTCAATCGCCTCGCCTAGATACCGCGCGTGGTTGTAACAAGTGATGACGACCGACACCGAATGTTTTTGAGAATTCATTTTAACCCGTTCAAACCCGGTCGCGGCATTCGCAATACGATAAGGTGAGGAGTGTCAAAAGCGGGCGACGTGTTTCCACGCGTACCGGAAATACAAGTGACGCACCGGCCCGACGTAGTGATGCATCACAGCCCGGGGGTTCTTCGTCTCTTCGATAGAAGGCCACACGACGTATTCGTCCTGCGGCAGCGCCGTGCTCGGCTTACCGGCGAGCATCATCGCCGTCAGTGTCTGGTCGAGAAAGAACTGGTGCCCCTCCGCCTCGACCAAAGTTTTGCACCAGGCTTCGAGTTGCTCCCAGTCTACATCCTCGGACTTTATCCCGTAGAGGCCGGCGTTGAGCCGCTCGGGCAATGGTGCCCCCGTCAAAGAAAGCTTAATCTCGTCGGTATATGAGTAACCGTACTTTATGTCCATCATGTAGCAGGGTTGTTGCGGCGATTGGAACCACTTTAGTAAGAACTCCGGCTCCCGGAAAAAGAGCATGTCCGAATCGAGGTAAAGCTTCCACCCCGGCGCGCTCGCGTGAATGTCGGTGAACTTGCGGACGTTGAAATCCGAGCGATACTGCCGCAGGTACGGGAATTTGCTTTGCGGCATGTAGTCCTCCAACCGCGACTCGATCTCTTCCGTAAGCACAAACTTCGCGGTCGGGATTACTCTCCTGATGGCCTCAACGTACTGCGGCGCAAGCGAGCCGTCGTCGTAAATAACGGGGCGGATGTTAGCCCCCGTACACTGGATCATCGAATAGGCGCAGAACAGGGTTTGATACCAAAACTTCCTACCCGTCAGGAAGTGGATGTCGCCCGATACATCGGACAGCGCGGCAACGTCTACCGGCTTGAGCCGGTAAGCGGCCTCCTCCATTTGCTTGCGCCACGTGTTCTTCATCGCCGTGTTGTAGAACCCGTCGTTCATGCCGTCCACCACGAAGACTCGCGGGTTGACGAAAAGCCGCCACAGGCCGAGGCCGCGCGGCATGTGTTTCATCATCTGTTGGGGAAGGGTTTTCACGGAGTTATTTTCGGTCTTCATCGCTATTCCTCAGTTCGCCGTGCCGCGCGCCACGCCCGCCGCCGGTTCGTAGTCAAAAACTTTACTCGCTCCCTTTGCGGACCACATGCCGCCAGCCGTAGCGGTAATAATAAAACCGGCTGTCGGCGACGTAGTGGTGCATCACGGCACGCGGTCGCATTGCTTCCTCACGCTCCGGGAACACCACATAATCTTCGCGCGGGGCGACCGCCTGCTCCTTCCCGGCGAGGGACATGGCGGTCAGCGCCTGCTCCAGAAAATGATTGAGGCCAGCACGCTCCAGAAGAGTCTTGGCCCACGCTTCGAGTTGCTCCCAGTCAACCTCTTCCCTGTTCAGTCCGCAGATGCCGGTGTTGACCCGCGACGGCATCTCAGCGTCCAGCAGCGAGGCGATTAATTCATCCGAGTAGCCGTAAGAATTCATGAAGTCCGCCATGTAAAGCGGCACTCGCGGCGCGCGCAGCCAATCGAGCAAAAACTTCGGCTCGCGATGGAAGAGCATGTCGGAATCAAGAAACACCTTCCAGCCGGGGGCGCTGCCGTGAATGTCCGTTAGCTTTCGCATCAGCGGAAAGACGGGACGCTGGCCGCGCAGCGTCGGGAATTTGCTTACCGGCAAATAGTGATCCAATCGCTCCTCAACCTCGCGGGTCGAGACGATGCGAGTCGTCGGCATGGCACGTTGTAGATACTCCACGTGCTGCGGCTCGAGCGTGCCGTCGTCGAAGATCACCGGCCTGATGTGAACCCGCGCCTGTTGAATCATCGAGTAGGCGCAGAAGAGAGTCTGATACCAGAAATTCAGTCCGGTTAAGAAATGCACCTCCAACGGCTCGCTCGACTCATCAATTTTGATGGGTCGCAGGTGGCGCGCCGCCCTTTCCATTTGCCGATACCCGACATACTTCAGCGTCGCGTCGGTATAATTAACGCGCGCGCCCTCCGTCCAAATGACCAACGGGTCGTAGTACCAACGCCACAGTCCCAGCTTAAAGCGGCGCGGCTTCGCCAACGGTTTGGCGAAACTTTTGCTCACATCGGACTCAATGCTCATGACTTGCTTCATCTTCGTCCTGCGGGCGGGCAATCTTCGGCCCGACGAGAGTCGCCCATTATGAAATGCGTAACCCTCCGCCCCTTTCAGATAATGTCGGCCATGGTCGCCTCGACGTGCTTGAAATAAATGTACGCGAGAGGCAGCAGAGCGAGCGAGACAATCGCCGACACTCCGAGCGAGGTGAAATCCGGGGCGGTGCCCTGCAAAATCACCCGCCGAAAATTTTCGATAATGCCGACCATCGGGTTCAGCATGTACAGAGACTGAAAGCGCTCGGGGACAGCGCTGAGCGGGTAGACGACAGGTGTGGCAAACATCCAGATTTGCAGCAGCAGCGGGATCGCCACGCCGACATCGCGGAAGCGCACCTGCGTCGCCGAAAGAAGCAACGTCACCGCCATCATAAACAACGTCAACACCAGAATGATCGGCACGGCGTAGAGCGCGTTAACGGTCAGCCCCATTCGGTAATACAGCATCAAAGCGCCGAGCACGACTGAGGCAATGAGGAAGTCGCAAAGCGCCGCGACGACATACGTGAGCGGCAAGATGTCTCGCGGGAAATAAACCTTGGTGACGAGCGACGCATGCGTGACGAGTGAATTCGTGCCGTTGGTGAGCGCGGTGGAAAAGCAGAGCCACGGCAGCAGCGCCGTGTAGGTAAAGACCGCGTAAGGCGTCCCGTCGCTCGGCATCTTCGTCACGACCGAGAAGATGAAAGTGTAAATCAACATCAATGCCAGCGGCTGGAGGAGCGCCCACAGGATGCCGAGCACCGATTGCTTGTACCGCACTTTAATACGGTGCATGCTCAGCGTAAAAAGCAAATCCCTGTACCGCGCGAGATTCGCCAAGCCGCTTAAAAAACCGCGCAGGGAGAAGGCCGGAGCGCGAATGATCTGCACGCGGCGCAGGCCGCTGCGGGAGTCAATGGCCGCAGCGTTCTCCGAAGAAGTTGACGAAATATTGGTTGCCATTACTATCTATTTCCCCCGACGCTCCCCAAATGGCTGACGGGACGGCTTTCCGGCGCGGATTCTTTGATGCACAGCATCTCTCGGTAAACTTTCATCATGCTCGCGGCGAATTGGGATCTATTGAAATTTGTTCTGACGAATTCGCGCCCGCTCTCGCCGAGTCTCAAAGAAAGTTTTTCATCTTTTAGAACGGACAGTATGTGGCTCGCCAGATGCTCGTCGTTCTGGTGGGAATAGAGTAGTCCGGTCTTGCCGTCACGGACGACTTCCGGTATGCCGCCAACCGCAGTGGCGATCACAGGTTTGGCATGCCCCATCGCTTCGAGAATGGCAAGCGGCAGTCCTTCCATGTGCGTGCTGAGCACGAAACAATCCATCGCACTAATAAATCGCGGCACATCCTCACGGAATCCGGTGAAGATAAAGTAAGGCGCGACGCCATTCTCCGAGAGCATCCGCTGCACCTCGTGGTAGTGTTCCGAATAGGCCGCCGTCCCGGAATAATCCCCGACGAGCAGGAAGCGGACTTCCGGGTGGACGGCGATCACCCGTGCGGCGGCTTTGATTAAAGTCTCATAATCTTTGGCCGGCGCGATACGTCCGACCATGCCAATAACTTTAGCCTCACTGGGAACCCCAAACTCACGCCGCACGCCCTCGGCAATCTCGCTTTCATCCTCATCGGTTTGAACATCTATCCCGTCATAGACGACCGCGCCGTCGCGCGACGACACGGCGTAATCGAAACGCCGCCACGTGTCGTTTGACACGAAGACGAACTTGTTCACGGCCCGCAGAAAACTACTGTCGCGGCGGGAAATATGGTCGTAAACACACCTGACGTGACAAAGCACAGGCACCCGCGCCAGACGCCCTGCCAGCCCGGCGTGATAGCCGGCCAAGAGGTCCGAGCAATGAATCAGATCAATGTTCCTGCGTTTGAACTCCCGAGCCAATCTCAGAGAGGCTTGCAGAAAAGTTTTCGGATGGCGAAAACTCGGCTCGACCGCTTCGTATGTCACGGTCTCAAATCCGGCTGAGGCAAACATGTCTTTGACCGGCGTGCCTCCGCTGCGGGAAAACGCGATATTTTTGAAGCGCTCGTTTTCAACTGCCTGCGCGATACGCAACGTCGCCAACTCTACGCCACCAATCGAGGACCAAGGTAGAATGTGCGCAATTTTATGTTGATTTCTTGGCATCAGTCGTTCGCCCGCCCGCCTACTAAAAGTTTGCAGATCGCCCTCGACACAGATTTAATCAGGTAATCGGCGATCACAAACATTCTTGTCATCCCAAGCTCTCCGCAGGTCTCGTCAGAACTTCGTGTCCGTTCTAAAAATGAAGCGATCCCGAACGTCGTAGGCGTGCAACACCAAGCGCGGCGCGAATCGCAGGAGAAAGATAATGAGAGAGGTTTTGGGGCTTTGAAAGAAGGCGTTAGCTTCCGTCAATGCGCCAATCGCTTCTTTGACGTCTCCTTGAAACAAAGCTTTTTTCCCTTCGCAGAACCGCAATGTGGCGCGGAAGCGGGCGCGCTGCTGCTCCAGCGCCTCGCGCTCATCGGGCGTCAACTCCAGCGTCCGTGCCGACTTATCCATTACTTTCAGAATGTGCTCGCACATCCACACCGGATCAGACGAGAGGCTTCCGCCGCGACGGCGGTAACGTGCCAACACCCGCTGGTGATAAACAATACGCCCGCCCCCCTTGGCGATCCGCAGCCATAAATCGAAATCCTCCGAACTGCGTAGCGACTCGTCAAACATTCCGGCGCGGACGACGGTTTCGAGGCGCGCGGTAGCGAACATCGTGACGGTACACTGCTGCGTGATCAAGCTCTTGAACGTCACCTCGCCTTCGGAAGGGCTGAGGTCCATACACTTGCGGCCGGCCCCCAGCCCGTCGCCAAAGATGAGGCCGTTCGGATAGAGCAAGTCAATTGACGGGTCACGCTCCAGCATCGCCGTCTGCACCGCCAGATATTCCGGCTCCCAAGCGTCGTCGCTATCGCACTGAGCGACATAGCGCCCCCTTGCCACGCGCAGTCCAGCGTTGCGGGCGCTGCTTACGCCCTGATTCTCCTGCTTGATATAGAAAATTCGTTCGCGGTACGGCCTGAGCGCGCGCTCGAGGTTAGGAGTGTCCGGGCAGCCGTCGTTGATGACAATCACTTCGTAGTCCGTGAAGGTCTGCGCGAAAATCGAATCGAGCGCTTCGGCGATGTACTGAGTGGCATTATAAACCGGTATGATGACGCTCACGAGCGGATTTGTTTGTCGGGCTTCAATGTCGGAGCCGGGCGTGTTTACTTGTGACATCACTAATCTCTTCCGTCTCTCACTGTCGCTGACGGCTCGGGCACATGATTTTATTCCCGATTTGCCGCATCCGCTTCATGTTGTTCGACCGAAATGAAAGAGCTTTTCGCAGACACACCAGTAGTGACAACTTCCCGCGCATCATATATGCGGCGTAGGCTCACGGCATATCCGACCAGATAGTAGACGTAAAACTGGTAGGCCACAGATACAAAAAAGCTGCTCACCATGTAGCCGACTAAACTCGCCTGCAGCCCCACCGCTAGGCAGTAGAATCTTCGCAACTCCGGGGGGCTGCCGAGTGTTTCGCGCTCGATCCGCCGCAACCGCGTCAGGGGCGTGAGCATAAACAGCGTGTAAATCATCATCGCCGTGATCCCCATCTCCGCCCCCACCTGCGTGAAGGCGTTGTGGCTAACCAGATTTCGGATGCCGACGATTGGGAAATTGCCAATCCCGATACCGAACACCGGGTTCGCAAGCGTGACAACGACCGATCTCTTGAGCAGTTCGTTGCGCGCATTATGAGAGCCGCTTGCATCAAGCCCGGTGTCTACTATAGAGAGAAGCCGGGTGCCGTAACTTCCGGGCGCGAACGCAATGAACAACAGCAGTGTGACCGCCGTCAGGGCAACCACTCCGACGCGGTTGCGGCGCCCAAATTTCCATGCCATCACCAGCCCCGCCGCCATCAGCCCGATGAAGCCTCCGCGCGAAAACGTCACCACAGTAGCGACAGTTATCAGCGCGCCGCACACTCCGTAAAGCATCTTTCCCGCAAAATTTCGCGTGCTGAGGAGTAAAGCGACTGCGATTGGCAGCATCGTCACGAGATGAAGGGCCATGTCGTTCGGGTTGCCGAACATGCCGCCGATGGCGCCTTTGACCCGGGAAAATTGGTCATAGAAATTCCCCACTCTGTAATCATTCAGAGCGTGCCAGCTCAAATAGCAACTGACGGCGAGCGTGAGCAGAAGCAGTCCCTTCAAGCGCCGCTCCGTGTTCACCACATTGACCAAGACGATGAACATCAATACCGCCTTGATGAACTCCTGATTAAATGCTTCCCACGCCATTTTGGGGTCAGCGGCTAATGGCATCGACAGGAGCGCGGTCAAACATAACAGCAGAACAAGGTTAACCTCCCGGGGGCGCGCGGTGAGATTCCCCTCGCGGCCGATCTGTGACGGTATGTAGACGAGCAGGGTGAAGATCGCCGTCCAGAAGGCCATCGTTTTGAAAGAAGAAAGCGCTGAGATGATTTCGTATGGACGGAAGAAAAGAACGATACTGAACAGGAACAATCCAGCGTAACTGATTGCGTGACCGCCCTTCAAAATCAATCTGGTTTTCTCTGAAGCCAATTGCGCGGAAGGTGAACTGGGTACGACTCGTTCCTCGAAGAAGCGCAGGTCACTATCATTCTCTGTCATCGAACTCCCGCGCCGTAAAGACCAGTCCGACGCGTCGGGCTGAGATGCCTTCGACGCCGTGTGACTCGAAGGCACGACGGGTTCGTAATCGAACATACGCGATCTATCTGGCATTTGCGTGGCTTGAGTGTTTCAAACGGTGACGAGTTTTTAGTGATCTGACCTTTCCGAAGGACGACAGCGGAGAACTAGACGCACGAAAAATGGCCTCCCTAAACACAAAAGCCGATGGACTCGCGATTGTTTCCGGGAGAACTGCGAAGTTCCGAAACCAATCTTCCATCGGGTAGAACCCGCTCGCTTGATTTAACTTAGGCCACCCGTTTTACCCACCTCACGAAAGGATCAATTGGCGGTGTTTTTCATCTATCTTGTACCGCGGCAAGTGCCGACTGTTTCCCGCCCGTGGAGCATTTTCGATGCAACACTAGTTTCTACTGTAACTCTACCGCAACCGGGTCACAATTTGAAGCGCCTCGCTAAACGACGACGCTTTCCTCGTCAGCCACTACAATGAATGTTTGAACGTGCTCGCGTAGCGCCACTTCAAAGCGACGGGCTTCCTCGACCTCGTTGAAAGAAAGTGCGCGCAACTGCTGCTCAATGCGCCGGCGGTAATCGGAAACCAAAGAATCAGACACGTTCAGTCGCGCCGCCGCTTCCAGTTGTGTGATATTGGTGGGGCTGAGGTAACAGTACCACAGTACGCCGAGCATGCGATCATACTGTTTCGTCTTGCCGCGCACCGCCGCATGCAAACCCTTCAGAAACTGCTCGACGAAGCCGGCGGCCTCGCTCTCGGACTCGAGCCGGAGCAATGACTGTTCAGGGTTTTCGCGTCCGTCCACCGGCTCAAATTGCCGCCCGCCATCCTCGTTATCATCGCCGCCGAGCGGCACCAGATAAATGTCCATCACCGGCAATCGTGACATCACGAGACTGCGCAGAGAGCGCACGTCCGCCGGCGCGTCGCACGCCTCAAGCACGCTGATAATTAAGTCTTCGAGATCAGAATTACTGATTATGATCTGCGCGTCGCCCGTGCAGCCGACCATGCGCGTGTCGCGCTGGCGCACCGGTATCATCTGGACACGCTGCTCAAGCTCGTGGGTGTGACGGCGTGTTTTGCCGTCGTGCCACTCGCTCAATCCGTAGACGCGATCAACGAGGCGGCGATGCGGTTCGTCCTCGCCGTCGGCGCCGCCGCCGCCGCCGTCGCAGCGGCGAAAGTTTGCGCTCGATTGAATGATCGTCGAGATACGACGCGCGAGGCGGTAGGATTCCGGGTGCCGCTTCCGTAATTCGGCGGTGAGTAAATTTGTTAACTCGATCTGGCTGATTTCGCACTCGACCTCGGCGTCCGTCATCTCCGTATCGAGGTAGTGCTGGAAGCGGTCTTTGCCGAGCAGGGTGACGAAAAGCTCCTGCGTCAGGTCAACGTAGGCGCTCCCGCGGTCGCCTTCTTCGACCAGAAGACCGGCGCTGTGCGACGCGCGCACGAGCGGGTGGCTACTGACGATCCGCTGCAACTCCGCCCAGAGCCGATTGACATCGGAGCGGCGGAGGCTCTCGATCCATGGCCCGCTGTTGCGATGCGCCCCGCGCCCCGGCGCTGCATTAACGGCACGCCCCGGCACGCGCGGCGTCTCCTCTTCGCTGGTGTTTGTCGTGGACTCGTCCAAGCGATGATATTGTTCGTCTGATGTTACATTCATGTTAGGGATAGCAACCGTCGGACAGCAAAATTTTGTCAGCACTTAATTCTTCTCCGCTGAGGACAAGTATTATCTAAGGAGCGCGCCGCGCCGCACCGCCCCGTCGTCTTCACGTTTTTGATGTATGGATGTCCCCGCTGCTTTAGCGGGTAGGAGAGGGGGGCATTCTACACTATTTGTCCGCGCACTGCATACAATCTATTTACGTTGCAGACCGTGTTCTCAGATTTATACCTTCTCCTTAATCCGTACCTTGAAACTTCAGGCACGTGCATCCAAAACCGGGCGGCGATGCGAGTGGCTTCTTTTCCCCCGCTGTAGTCACCTTAAAGCTTCAATTAAGTGAGGAACATAGGCTGTGCTCCTTGCGGAGTACCGGCATAATAGTCCGAGATGCAGAACCACTGCGTTGCTCGAAATCATCCGCACGCACGGGTTCGCGCGGGGCATGTGTTCAGGTATGCGGATACAAGGAGTCGGATTTAACTGCTCCGCTCTTTTTATCTTTACCGGGAATCCGCGTTGTAATGACCGCGAAGGGAACGGAAGCGGTCACCGAGAAGGGAGTGCAGAAAGCCTTTGTGGCTCCCTAGCGACGGAAGTGATGATAACAGCAAACAAGATGTTGAGCAACATGTTTTTACACTCGCAGGTAAGCTGTTGATAAAAGATGAGAAAAAGCGGGCGCGAGAGGTGGTAAGTTATGGAAACCCGTAGCGATTAAGATTATTCTCTGTACGATTGCGTGAAGCGCCCCTCAAAGTTTACGGCTGCTGCGATAGTCCCTCATCATTTATACCCCCGGTCTGGTTGAGTTGCGTCCTTATGTTAGGGAGCTTTAACCTGAATCGGGCGAAACACTCGGAACTTTAATGCCAGCGGCATCAGACAGTATTATGGAGGAGAACCATGCGCTCTTCGGGCACGGCCCAGTTCTGTAAATTAAAAAGCTGCCCTTCCGCCGAAACATTGCTCCTTCACGAGAAAAATGCCCTCGCGCTGGAAAAACGCTGGAGCGTGCGTGTCCACCTGAATGTTTGTGATTTCTGCGCCGCAGAATTTCAATTACTAGTTAGGCACGCGCCAACCACCACGAATTGTGTCGCGATTGAGCCGTTAACTGTCGCGGCACCGCATTTGCGCCGCTTGGCCGAGGACATGTTGGGCGGGCCGGATCGCGCGATTGCGAGTCTTGTCGAATCGTTCTACGAAAAAGACCCGATGACTCTTACGGACGCCTGAGTGTAGAAGCCATCCACCCGCTTCTCGATGCTGCTTTGAAACTGCGGCGCGAGTCGTGTCATAAACATTTGGCGGACGCGCGAGCGTCCATCGGCTTATAATTCCTCATGATTAAGAACTGACATGATTAAGAACTGAGTTGGTCATTATCAAATTCTAAGCGTGTCACTGCCACCGCTTGGCGCAATTCCTGACTTCCTTTACACAAATCCAAACTAACTTCCGAAGAAACATATTTATCTATGATGAGAGACGAGATAATGGAGCGGATTGCGGGGCGGCAGGCAACGGTCGGTGTCGTCGGACTTGGCTATGTCGGCTTGCCGCTGCTGGTCGAGATGGCGCGCACCGGGTTGCCCGCCCTCGGCTTCGAGGTGGACGCGGCCAAAGCCGCGCGAGTCAACTGCGGCGACTCCTACATCGCCGATGTCGCGGCGGGGACGTTGCGCGAGTTGGCCTCAGACGCCAGAGTGTCGGCGACGACAGACTTTTCGCGTCTTTCTGAGTGCGACGCGATTATCATCTGCGTGCCGACACCTTTACGCAAGACGAAGGAGCCGGACATTTCCTACATCCTCGCGGCGGCCGGGGAGATCAGCAATTCGCTCAGGCGCGGGCAACTGATCGTGCTGGAGTCAACGACCTATCCGGGGACGACCGACGAGGTGTTGTTGCCTCTTTTCGAGGCGACCGGCTTGCGGTTGGACACGGACTTTCTGCTGGCCTTCAGTCCTGAGCGAGTTGATCCGGGCAACCCCAGTTTCCGTACCGACAACATCCCGAAGGTGGTCGGCGGGTGCAGTGAGGATTCGACCGAGGCGGCGGCACATCTCTACGCACAGATCGTCGGGCGGGTGCATAAGGTCTCGTCGGCGCGGGTGGCGGAGGCGGCGAAGTTGTTGGAGAACACGTTTCGGGCGGTGAATATCGGGATGGCGAACGAGATGGCGCGGTTGTGCTATGCGTTGGGGATTGATACGTGGGAAGTGATCTCGGCGGCGGCGACCAAGCCGTTCGGCTTCATGGCGTTTTATCCGGGGCCGGGGATCGGCGGGCACTGCATTCCGTTAGACCCGCACTATTTGTCGTGGAAGGCACGCCAGCACGGGTTTGATTCGCGGTTCATCTCATTGGCGGAAGAGGTCAACAGTCGGATGCCGGAGCATGTGTGCCAGTTGGTGGCGGACGGCTTGAACGACGCGCGCAAATCGCTGAAGGGTGCGCGCATCCTGCTCTTAGGGGTGGCGTACAAACGAGACATTGAGGACGTGCGGGAATCGCCGGCGTTGGCGATCATCTCTCGGTTGCGTGGGAAGGGAGCGGAAGTGAGATACCACGACCCGTATGTCGAAGAGGTGCGCTTAGGCGAGGACGGGCATGGCGGCGGGGCGGTGGATGGGAGTCAGGGCGGGGGTGGAGATAAAGGAGATGCGGAGTCGGTGCTTCGGAGCGTGGAGATGACGGACGAAGAACTCGGCGGGGCGGACTGCGTGGTGGTGGTGACGGATCACACGGGTGTGGACTACGCGAGGGTGGCACGGCTGTCGAAGTTAATCGTTGACACGAGAAACGCGCTGGCGCAAGAATCGCGCACCAATTCCTCTGCTCACATCGTCAAACTGTAAGCCGTTTGTCGCAATCGCAGACAAAAACGACGGGGTGAGGACATGAAGAATGAAAGCAGAGTCTTTCTCTTCATTCCGCACCCCGCGATGTTTTTTATGAGCATCGCTCGCAAAATTAAACGCGCTCTGCGCGGCGAAGTAAGTGTTGGCACTGCCATGCTCGAATCAGCACGGCGGGCGGGCGTCGCACTAGCGCGGCAGCGAGAGCGGGCGAAGCTTACGAACAATCACGGCGGGATTCGCCCGGCGCGTCTTTCTTCCGACTTCGCACATCTAAGTCCGGCAACGCTGCTTGAGCACTTTCGCGCGCGCATTCATCCGCGATTCCTTTCCGGTTTTGACGACGCGGAAGGCGCGCCCCACGCGCCGCACACTCCAGAAACAAACGAATTAATCAAAGACGCGCGCGCGATTGTTGACGCGCGTTGTTGGCCGCTGCTCGGCTACGGCATGCGGGATTTCGGTGCAGAAATAAATTGGCTGCGCGAGCCGGTGTCGAATAAACAGTTCAACGCGCACGAATATCACGGCGATGTCGTTATCATGCGCGGCGACGGCGCGGACGCCCGCGCGTTGTGGGAGTTGAATCGGCTCGGCCATCTCGTGACGCTCGCGCGCGCTTACGCGGTGACGGGCGATGACCGTCTGGCGCGCGAGTTCTTCACGCAAATTGAAAGTTGGCGAAAACAAAACCCGGCGGGGCGCGGAGCAAACTGGAGTTGCGCAATGGAGGTCTCGCTGCGCGCGATGAATCTTCTCGCGGCATTTGGAGTATTCCGCCGTGCGCCGGAGTTGGACGAAGAAAAATTTTCGACGCTGCTCGCAACCTTCGACGAGCACGGCGCGTTTATCCGGCGCAATCTCGAATTTTCATACATCGCCACGAGTAATCATTACCTCTCGGACGTGACAGGATTGCTGTGGCTCGGCGTGTGTTTGCCGGAGCTTCAACAGGCGCGCGTGTGGCGCGAGTTTGCTCTCCGGGAGATGCTGCGCGAGATGGACAAGCAGGTACACGCCGACGGCGCGGACTGTGAATCCTCAATTGGCTATCACCGCTTCGTGCTGGAGCTTTTTCTCTACTCATTCATTCTCTGTCGCGCTAATGGAATCAGCATTCCAGAACATTACTGGCAGAAGCTGCGCGCGATGCTCGAATACATGCGCGCCTACCTGCGCCCTGATGGGCGCGCGCCGCTCGTCGGCGACAGCGATGGCGGGCAGGTGCTGGCAATCGTCAGGCGCGCGGCGGACGATCATGCTTACGTGCTCGCTGTCGGCGCGAGTCTCTTCAACGAAGCGCGCTTCAAGGTGTCTGACAAAGCGCCGGAAGAAGTGCGCTGGATTCTCGGAAGCGCCGGCGTCGAAGCTTATGAAGAATTAACCGACGATGTTTCTCCTCCAACCTCGGCGGCGTTCCCCGACGCGGGAACTTACGTCATGCGCGAGGGCGACCTCTACCTGCTTTTCAACGCGAGCGGCGCGGGACTCGGCGGGCGCGGCTCGCACGGGCACAACGACGCGCTGAGCGTTGAAGTCTCGGCCTGCGGCACGGCATTCATCACCGACCCCGGAACTTTCGTTTACTCCGCCGACCTTCGCGCGCGCCACTTATTCCGCTCAACCGCTTTTCACTCGACCGTCGAAGTGGATGGAACGGAGCAGAACACGACCGACGAAATGACACCCTTCATCATCGGCGACGAAGCGCACCCGTGCGTGCTGAGATGGGAGAGCGACGCCGGGCGCGATCTAATCGTTGCCGAACATCACGGGTACGGGAGGCTTAAGTCCGGGTCAATCACACACCGCCGCGCGTGCCTCTTCAACAAGCGCGAGCGCTACTGGATTATCGAAGACGCACTCACCGGCGAAGGACAACACGACTTCCGCTTCCGCTTTCACGTCGCCCCCGGTTTGCAAGTAGATGTGCGCCCTGACTCAATCACCGAACTGTGCGATAAGATAACCGGCGCGCGTTTACTCGTCGCACTCGTTGATGTCAGTGAATCCCCGGCAATCGAGCCGCGCTCGACTTCACGCAACTACGGCGCGAAGGTCGCTTCTTCTTCCCTTTGCTGGACGGTGCGCGCGCGCGCGCCGCTCGTCGTCGCGTGGATTCTGCTGCCAATCGGTAAGAACGAAAACGAAGCGGCACGCCTTCAACTTCTTTCGCTTTTGAGAAACAGAGACCAAATGTTAGAGGCCAGCTTCACACTGACTTCTGACCTCTGACCTCTGACCTCTGTTGCTTATGTGTGGAATCTGCGGAGTGTGGGAATACGGCGCGGCGGCGGGCGGGCGCGTCGAAGAATCGCTAATCGAGCGGATGCGCGACCGGATGCGTCATCGCGGGCCGGACGACGCGGGCGCGCTTCTTTTCGACGACGGGCGCGGCGGCTTCGGTCATCGCCGCCTCTCCATCGTTGATTTGTCTCACGCCGGACGCCAGCCGATGCGCGGCTGCGTTGATGATGACGTGTGGACGATTTTCAACGGCGAGATTTATAACCACGCTTCCTTGCGCGCGGACTTGGAAAAGCGTGGGCATCGCTACACGTCGCTCACCGACACGGAGACGATTCTTCATCTTTACGAAGAGCGCGGCCTCGACTTTGTGCGGGAGATCGAAGGCGACTTTGCCATCGCGCTGTGGGACGCACCGCGCGAGCAACTCGTCCTTGTGCGCGACCGCATCGGCGTCAAGCCGCTCTACTTTCATCACGCGAACGGACGCATCATCTTCGCTTCGGAAATCAAAGCGATCCTCGCACACCCACAGGTCACGGCGGAAGTTGATGAAGAGGCGCTTTATCATTACCTCTCGTTTCTGACTAGCCCTGCGCCACAGACGCTTTTTCGCGGCATTCAAAAACTCTCCGCCGGTCACATGCTCGTCGTAACGCGCGACGGCGAAACGCGCCTCACGCAATACTGGGACGCGCTGCCTTCCCGCTCTACAAACACGAACGGCAAGCCGAGTGACGAAGAGCACCAGCGCGAAATCCTGCGATTGCTACGTGAATCAATCACAAAGCGGATGATGTCGGACGTGCCGTTCGGCGTTTTTCTTTCGGGCGGCGTGGATTCGTCGGCGAACGTCGCGCTGATGGCCGAGGGGATGTCACGTCCGGTCGAGACGTTCACCGTCGGCTTCCGCGACGGGGAAGAATTGAACGAGCTTGACGCGGCACGCGACGTGGCAAAACGCTTCGGCACGAATCATCACGAGGTCATCATCGGTGAAGAGGAGATGCGGCGTTTTCTTCCCGATCTGATATTTCATCAGGACGAGCCGATTGCCGATCCGGTCTGCGTGCCGCTCTACTATGTCTCGAAACTCGCGCGCGAGTCGGGGACGATTGTGGTGCAGGTCGGCGAAGGCGCGGACGAGATTTTCAGCGGCTACGACAATTACGTAAAGCACCTGCGCATCTACGAAAATTTCTGGCAACACGCAGAACGGGTTCCCGCCGCCGCGCGTCGTGCGGCGAGCGCGCTGGCGATGCCATTGATGGAAGCGACTGTGAGAAAGCGCGCGCCGATTGAGTTGATGCGGCGGCTCGGCGCGGATGAGCCGCTGTTCTGGGGCGGGGCAATCGTCTTCGACGAGACCTTCAAGCCGCGCGTCCTCTCGGAAGCGATGCGCGCACGCTTTGCGGACCGCTCGTCGCTCGAAGTCGTCAGCGCGCATCTCGAACACATTGCGGCGGAGCGCCCGTCGTCAGACTTCCTCGCGCGGATGACGTACCTCGAATTGAAACTGCGCCTGCCGGAACTCCTACTGATGCGGGTTGATAAAATCACGATGGCGACTTCAGTTGAAGCGCGCGTGCCGTTTCTCGACCACAAACTCGTTGAGTATGCGCTCTCTCTGCCGCGTGCGTTGAAGGTCGAGGGCGCGAGCGGCAAGCACATTCTGAAACGCGCGCTTGAAGACGTGCTGCCACGCGATTTGCTTTACCGCCCGAAGCGCGGCTTCGGCGCTCCCGTGCGCGAATGGTTTCGTTCGCAGGAGAGCGAGTTGCTGGACGAGCATTTATTAAATTCCGCGATGCGGCGGCGCACCGATTTTTTCGATTACAAATTCATCGCACGTCTCGTTGACGAGCACCGGCGCGGCGCGCGTGATTGGAGCTTTCATCTATGGTCGCTCCTGAATTTGAGTTTGTGGTATGAACGCTGGATCGAAGGGTGAGATCGAAGGCATGGGAAGCGATATGTGGTTTTTAGAGGTTAAATGGTGAGTCAACTTCTAAAAGAAACAACGGTGCGCGACGCGGATTCCCCACGCCGCCGCTTCTCCTCGCAAGTGACGGTGACGTTACTTGCGCGACTTCTAACAGTCGCCGGCGGGATAGGTGCGAGCATCATTGTCGCGCGCCGACTCGGGGCGGAAGGCTTGGGCGCGCTCGCCGTCCTCAACGCTTCGGTGGCGTTGGCAATTCAAATCGGAAACGCGGGACTTCCTTCGACCAACACTTACTTCATCGCGCGGGACCGGCGGAATCTCGCCGCCGCATCGGTCAATTCCCTACTCTTCGCATTAATCATCGGCAGCCTGCTCGCGCTCGGCATGATCGCGTTAGCGGCGTCACGCGCGACACTCTTCGGCGACGTGCCGTTTCCGCTTGTCGCGGTGGCGGCAGTATCAATTCCGTTCCAGTTAACCACGTTGCTGGGCGCGAACATCTTTCTGGGAATGGGCGGCCTCGGTCGGTTCAATTTACTGGAAACTCTCAGGCAATCGTTCGTGCTCGTTAACGTAGTAATCGCGCTCGTCGTCGCCGGTGCGGGATTGTTTGCGCTCGTCTCGCTCAACACGGCGGCGAGTGTTCTCATCAGCCTGCTCGTCGTGTTGCTGATGCGGTCAGCCGTCGCCGGATTGAAAAATGCGCGCGTGCGTCCTGATGTGGATTTATTCCGGCGCATGGCGGCTTACGGCGTGAGATTCTACGTTGCGACGCTCATCCCGATGATGATTATTCGCGCCGACCTTCTGATCGTGAAATACTTTCGCGGGACGGCGGAGGCGGGCGTTTACGACGTGGCTTCGCAGGTGGCGGCGGCACTGATGCTGTTGCCAGGCGTAATCGGTACGGTGCTGTTTCCGCGCGTCGTTGCGGCGCGCAACACTGGGGGCGAGATGACGTGTGCCGTCACGCGGCACACCGCTTTCATCATGCTGTTGCTGTGTCTCGTCGCCGTGCCAATCGCCCTGCTGCTCCCGATTTTTTACGGCGCGGAATTTACGGACGCGAGCGTGCTGTTGCTGATACTTCTGCCCGGCGTCTACTTCATCAGCATCGAGTCGGTGATGGTTCAACACTTCAGCGGCACCGGACTGCCCGTCACGATTCCGTTGTTTTGGGTAGCCACGCTGGTCGTGAACCTCGCGTTGAATCTCGCGCTCGTGCCCCCGTTCGGTGCGCGCGGCGCGGCGCTCGCTTCGTCTGTGTGTTACGTGCTGATATTCGTGCTCGTCGCTTTGTACTTTCGCAGGCAGACGGGAAACGCTATCTCGTCTGCTCTCTTGATGCGAGGCTCGGAGATGCGCGCATTGCTGTCAGTCAGCAAACGCTCAAAGTTAGCAACGTCGCAAGAAATTCAAACAAGGATGAAAATATGAGGGAAAAGGGGAAGGGGTAAAGGGTCAGGGAGCACGCCTGCTTAACCCCTTTCCCCCTTTTCCTTTCCCCCCTTTCCCCTTCTCATGAAAGTGCTTTCGTTTCGAGACTTCGACGCCATTTACCACAAAGCGGTTCGCGGGATGCTTGCGCGCTGGACGCGGGAGATGCAGGTTGAGATTGCGACCCACAGTCGCGGCTGGAGTCCTGAGCTGTTCGACTTCAAACATTATCTCGAAGCTTCATCAATTCGCTTCTACAAAGCATATCGTTCGTTCGCGGTCGAGGACGACCGGCAGAAAATATGCGACGTCGGCGGGCTTTACGGCGTGTTCCCGCTGACACTTAAAGCCATCGGCTACGACGTGACGATGACTGAGGCGCTGAAATACTACGGCGATTCGTTCGCCGACTTATTTAAGTTCATCGCCGAGCAGGGAGTGAAAATCGCCGACTACGATCCGTTCGAGCCGGGGGCCGCGCTCGCCGACCAATTTGATGTCATCACGGTGATGGCTGTCATCGAGCACTATCCGCACTCGCTGAAAGTTTTTATGGAAAACCTGATTGCGCTGATGAAGCCGGGCGGGAAAATCTATCTCGAAGTGCCGAACATCGCATACCTGCCGAAGCGCCTGAAGTTCCTCCTAGGCCGCACGCCGCAGACCGACATTCAAGACATTTTCCACTCCAAGGTTCCGTTCATCGGCCATCATCACGAATTCACAATCCGCGAGTTGAGGGATTTGGCTCGCCTGAGCGGATTGTCAATCGTCTCCGAAAACTTCTTCAACTATTCCGTCGCCGGACAGCCCTTACCGAAGAGGCTGCTGAAAAACTCAGTTCTACTTCCAATCAGCGCGTTGCTGAAAGACAGCCGCGAGTGCATCGGGATTTTGTGCGAGCTGAATCGTCTACAAGCTGACGACTGATCGCGCATCACGCCGCGCGCCGCGCCGCAGAAGCTTTTTCAGAAACGACCACGTCGTCCGGCTTGGACTTGGCGCGTACCACTCGAATATCTGCGGGCGCGCGGCGATTGGCTTGCTGACCACGTTGATTTCGTTTTCGGCGATGGACGGAGTCTCGATTGTTTGTGCGCCCGGTTTATTCAAACCGCTGTTGGCGAGCGCCGCGATGCGCAGCGCCGCTTGCCGCGAAGAGCACGCCCCGACTTGCCCGCCGCAAGCATCGAGGATTTTCCAGACCCGACCGCTCGCGTCCGCCGATTTTACGGAATAGCCGTTGTTCATAAGTTCCTGTTCAATTCTCGGTGATTTTTTTCAGGCCGCCGGATTCGTACTCTACTCGTCGGCCTTCACAGCCTTGAGAATGAAGGCGGCCCACACTGCCAATGCCACCGCCGCGACGGAGATCGTCAAGGGGTAGTTGAGTGAGGCCACAAAAAACTTCGCGGCGCTCGCCACAAGCACAGCCGTTCCGATGATCGCCGCCGCGACAAAGACTAAGACCGGCACGGCGACCATAACCGTCTTTCCTTTAGTGAATGTTTGCGACATCAATAACTCCTGCGCCTCGCTTCAGATCGTCCGGCGGGCGACGGTCAAATCCTCGACGCGCCAGAGCGTGGGTCGTCCCGCGCCGTCGCAGAGCCGTCCGTCGGCGTCAATCTCATAAGCGACCGGCATATTCACGATCCATGTTTTACCCGCCCACACCAGCGGGTGATAAAGGACACGGCGTCCTTCCCGGCAAGCACCGACGACGACTTTTGTTCCGTCCGGGAGGGCATAGGTATCGCCGTGCTTCAACTCTGCATTCGGCGAAGTGAGCCGGCACCCTTGCGCTGCTTTGAGCAGCAATCGCCGAACTTTTGTCGTCTTGTGCATAGGCCAACTCTTCCCGATATGCACACGGCAGCCGTGCCGTGTTTCGTCAGTCTTGCTGAACACTTCGCCATTGCTATTCAGTTGTTCGGGAAATTGCAGGCCGCAC
>JBPCPQ010000080.1:0-2782 GCA_050999015.1 Pyrinomonadaceae bacterium
CGAGCGCGCCGTTGTGGTATCCACGCCGGGACGAATGCGCCACGGCATCCCGACCACCGCGATTTCCGAATCGCTCAAAACCTCGACGCAACGCCGCACATAATTGCTCGTCGGAATTGAATGCGCGTCCATCCGCACGATGACCTGCCCACGCGCCGCCGCGATTCCGAGATTGAGTGCTGAGGGGATATTGCGCGCCGGATTATCCACAACGCGCACCGCGAGGCCCGGATTCTCGGCGACGAAATCGGTGATTACCGCACGCGTCCCGTCCGTTGACATGCCGTCAACAGTAACGATCTCGTAACGCTCGTTCGGGTATTGATCTTTGAGATTGTTTAGAACCTTGCCGATGAAGTGCTCTTCGTTGAAGCAGGGGACGACAACCGACACCGTCGCTGAGTCGCCGACCGGCGGACGTGCTCCGCCGACCTCGGCGTGGTGCTGCCGCTGAGAATCCTCAACGAGAGTTGCTGACTCGGATTGAATCATGTTTGAAGTTGACGGGCCGCCGGAAGTTCGTGCCGCCGCGAGACGGCGAACATTCACTAAACACCTATTACCGCGCACCCTCCAATTATTTAATGCGTGTTGACAAATAGAAATGAGCCGTTCGCTTCTGCCGCGTAGCGGCGGGTGACTTTAGCCGTGTGCTTTAGCGCACGGATGAATGAAGCAATTTTCAATGTGCGCCTCGGTCAGCGACGACTGAACCCTATACGCCCAATCTTGTTCAGTCGTCGCTGACGCGACGCGGTAATCATGGTTTTGCAGTTCCCGGCGTTGAAACGCCGGGCTAAATTCATCCCGTCGCTACGCGACGGATTAACGCCGCTCTCCAAATTATTTTATCCTCATCTGCGGACTGACGTGCCGAGCGCGGCGAGGTGATGCTGAATCTCGTCAATGCGCGCTTCCCAGCTTTCACCGCGCACCGCCTCGCTCTGTTCGACGTGCGGCCCCGGTGTTTTCAAAGCTTCTTCGACTTCACGGATGAAAGACTTTGTGTCCGCGCCGATACGGCACAAATTGAGAACCTCAACTTCGGGAATCGCCGTCGAGACGACTTGCAGCCCCGCCGCCAAATACTCGCGCACCTTCAGCGGGTTCGAGTTGAGAGTCAATTCGTTGATGCGAAACGGCATCAGCGCCACATCGAAGCCCTTGCTGTACGCCGGTAAATCTTCATAACGCTTGCGCCCGAGCAAGTGTACATTCGGCAGCTTTTCCAGCACAGAAGTGTCCGTCGTCGCCTTGCCGAGCATCACGACCGAGCCGTGATGAAAATGCTTCGCAACTTCGGCGATCAATTCCAAATCCACCCAATCGGCGATCAAACCGAAAAAGCCGATCACGGGTTTCGGGAGTTTGCTAATTTCTTCGGGCACGATTGTCTCCGGCGCGAGCGCACGGCGAAAGTGTACGTGGTCAACGCCGTGACGAACGAGGACGGTGTGCGGACTCACCTTCGCCTTCGACTCGTACAGCAGATCAGACGAGACGATCACCAGATCAGACTTCCGCAGCAGTTGCTCTTCAAGCTCGCCCTGAAACTTCGCCGACACGCCGGAGAACGCGGTGTATTCGTCAACGCAATGATAAATCAGTAACTCTTCATCAAGCGCGCCCGCGACGACCGCCGCCGACGGCAGAAAGACCCAGTTAATTGGGCGCTTAAATCCGAGTCGTCGCATCGCGCGTTTCACCTGCAGCCGAAGAAGATGTTTGTTGAGCGCGCGGACGCTCGGCTTGCCATAAGCGGGAATCGCCAGCGGATTAAGCACAAAGATGTTCTTCTCCGGCTCACTCATCGGGCTGGCCGCCGCCGCGAGTTTATTGAACGCGCGGCTCACGTCGGCCTTCGAGACGGTCGGCGCGCGATAGCCGATGGAATTGATCCACAGCACGCGGTTGTCGCGCGCCAAGAGACGCATCAGGTGCGTCTTCGACAGCGGGTCGCCGCTCCAGTCGTTGCTGAAGCAGAGAATGTCCCGTCCCTTCAGCAATGTCTTGTCTGTCGAAAGCGCGGACACTTCATTATTCGGTTTGGTGAGCGTTTCGGTCATCATGCAGTTCAGACGCGACCTGTTCTCCGCCCTAAAGGGGCGGTAAGAAGGTAGCCAGTGGCAAGCGCGCAACGCAGTGAAGCGCGCCGCCTCTGGTAAAGTTGTGTGATGGTCGCGCCCCTGCGGGGCGCAAGGGTTCTAGCCAAAGCGCCCCGCGCCCTTTCAGGGCGCGGCATGACATGGACTTCGGTTCCAGTGGCGGCGCGTCTCGCCTTCGGCTCGCCGCTTGCCACTGGTTACCCTCTGTATGCCCCTGCGGGGCGAAGAAAAAGCTGCACATCAGGTAGTTCCATCTCCTCACACAGAGACACACTCCGAAGACGCATCAGTTCATTTGCTCTACAGCTACACTCTCAAACAACCCCGGCGCGAATTGAGCCGGCGCGCGAATTACCGTTGCCATTACTTGTGACGCCGCTCAATTCCAACTGCGGCTCGCCCGCCTCTTCGCCGTCCATGAACTGCCGCAGCCACATCTCAAAGTTGACGAGCGTCCACAATCTTTCGGTGTGGTTCTCGCCGCCCAAGTGCCGCCCGACGAGGCGGCGCACGTAATCCGCGTTGAACAATCCGCGACTCATCGCGCGCGCGCCTAACACGTACTCGTCAATGACGGGCCGGAACTGCCCGCGAAACCACTTACCGAGTGGAACGGGAAAGCCCATCTTCGGACGCTTTAGAATCACATCGGGAAGCACGCCCTTCATGCTGCGGCG
>JBPCPQ010000075.1:0-5200 GCA_050999015.1 Pyrinomonadaceae bacterium
TTGGTTTGGGGTTGAGGGTGGCGGGTCGGGGGTCAAAGGGCTTGGGTGCCCCCCCCTCCGCCCTCCCCAATCCGCAATCTAAAATTGTCGTGACCATTCCGGGACTTTGTAGAGAATCCACCAGAGGAAGATTTGCGCGCAGAGGATGACGACTCCGAACACGATACTGAGGAGTGATGAGCGGCGTCCGCCGAGGTGCGGCGCGCGTTGCGACCGCAATAATCCGACGCCGCCCATCAGCACTGCACCCGGACAAAATAGAATACCGAGGTAAGGAACGAGCGCATACGTGACGAGCGCCAGCGCGGTCGCCGATGCAGTGTTACTTTCGTTCATGGGAGCCATCTGTGATTCTCCCGCACGCCGCCGCGTCCGGGATTCGTATTGCGTTCCACTACCGCGCGGCGCAGGGCGGTGATGTGTGTTGGCGCGGGCGCGCGTCTCGTCATAGCGATTCGCCCGGTCGCGCACATCGGGAGCTTGAGTCCGGCGATGTCGCGGCGCGGTGCCGTGTGTCGTGCTGAAATAAGCTTGATCGGATTGGCTGACGGGCGGACGGGTGCGTTGGTAGTGGTATGACGAGCGGAGCGTGTCAGCCGGAAGATATTCGGTGTGCGCGAGATTACGTCCGCAGGTTGCGCAGAAGCGTGCTTGCAGGCGGCGCACGGGAGCGCCACATGCCGGACACCGCGCCGTTTCGCCCGCCGACGTTTCACTCGCCGACACCTCGTCGCCGCGCGGTATAGATTCTAGGTTGTCGGTCATAAAACGCTGGTGTGGAGTAACAGTAGTATTTCCACCGCACGGTGTTGATGGTACGCAGAGTCACCACGTCCACATGTTACGCCGATTTCGGTTCCCGCGCTAACGTCGGTGAAGCTTGCTGACCGCTTTGCGCGAGACACTGAAGCCGAACCTCTCGCGCTCCGCAAATTCCTGCATCACGCGGAGGAACTGCTCGCGGTCGCGCGACGTGATGACGGCGGCGGCGTCCGCCGCCTCAATCGCGTAAGGGTAACCATTGCCGACCACGCATTCGGCGCGCACAACGTCCAGCACTTCATTCATCAAACCGGCGTCGTAAACCCACGCCGGAACATCGAGACGTGCGGGCATGCCTTCGCCGGTCGTTTGCAAGTAGACGAATCCGACGAGCGGCTCGCCGTCGTCGCCGTAAAAGTCGCCGGTCAAGCCGTCGCGCAGGCAGTAGGTGAAGACGGTACGGTCGCCCCACGCGCCGAGTTGCGGCGAGTCGTCTTCCGCGCCCGACCGGAGAAGTTGCGCGTCGTAAACGCCCGATTCTTTCGCGCCCCCGCCGAGCGCTTCAATTAGCGTGGTGATGTCGCGGGCGTAGCTTTGGTCAATGTAGCCGACGACGGGGACTCTCATTTCCCGCGAGACTCTGACGAGCCGCGCGACCTCTCTCGCGTAAGACGAAAAGAAAAGATTCTCGGTGTGCTGGCGCGCGGACGAAAGCAGGAATGTGCCGTCGAAGAATGCGAGCGGCGCTCTCTCACCCCGCGACTCCCAGCCGCGCACTCTTTCGAGAAAGTCGCAGACGCAATCCACTTCAATCTTCGTGCGGCGCGCGTTGACGACCGGCCCCGGATTGGCTGCGCCGCCCTCGGCCTGCAACAACTCCTTTGGGGTGACGACGAAGAAGCGCGCGTCCTTCGTGTACGTGCCCTCGCCCGTGTGTGGGTTCTCAAACCATGCGACCTGCACGCCGGCAACGGGCAGAGAAATTTCACGCCCCGGCATAATCTGGCTGCCGTCCGCCGCGAACGTCACACGCTCGCTCAGCACATCGAGCGCCCACCGCCGCGCTTCTTCATGCGTGCGCCAGCGTCTGTCAAATCCAATCGTGAACGAGCGCCGCTCGTCCAACTCCGCCGACGGGAAACTGACGCGCCGCGCGGGCGCTCCGACCTCGCGCCGGATCGCTTCGGCCCCACGCGCGCTGAGAGAGCGCAAACTCCGCGCGAGGCCGCGCACGTCGTCGTCCCACGCCCGCGCGAAGTCCGTAAAGTCTTCGCGCCGCTGCTCGAGGGCCGTAATCAAATGGCTGCGGTGAAGCACGGTCGTGAAGGGATGAGGGATGAGGGATGAAACAAGAACAATGACAGCCTCACCCAAGCAGGATTTTACTATTCATCCCTCATCCCTCATCCCTCATCCCTTTCTCTGAACGCCGGCTAACTGTTGGGCGGTCGGTGAGAATCGTGATGTCGCCAAGCGCCCGCCGACGAAGGTGTAGTAAAGGCCATCTTTGAGGTTACGAAAGACAATTGTGCCTTGATTGTTGTCTTCGCGGGTGAAGTCGGAATTTTTCAGCAGGCCGAGCGAGTCGGCGGTGTCGGTGGCGCGCTCGTGCTGTAAGACGATTTGCAGCACCGTCCCCTCAAGCTCCGGCTGAATCTTCTTCGACGCGACGAAGCGCGCGTTGACGAACAACAGCGTGACCGTCCCGCCGGCGACCTTGAACCGGAGCGTGCCGATTTCGCCCGGTTGATTTTGGAGGGGCTTGCCGAGGATGCGCTCGGCATCGGCGCGTCGGGACTTAAGCGGCTCGATGCCGTTCCACCCGGCGGCCATTGTTGTCGTCGCCGCGTGGTGAAGCAGCAAAAGCGCCACCCAAGTAAAGGTCGTGGCGATGATGATGTGTCGGCGCGTCGCGTGCGCGCGGGGAAAATGTGTGTTGCTCATGCGCGGAATGCTAACGCTTGTGCGCGGATGATTCAAGAGCGCGAGCCGCGAGAGCGAAAGGCAAAAGTAAAAAGGCAAAAAGCCGAGAGCAGCAGAGTCGAGTAAATTGACCGTGCGGTTTGTTCTACTTTACGTTCGCCTTGATTTTATATTGACGCTGCGGCGGAAGCGGGATTAGCATACCGGCCATTGAAAATAGGATGCGCCGTCGCCGGCAGGCCAATGTAACCTGAACCGGAACGGCGACTGACGTTGACGAGCGAGGTCGCGATAGTGCGGCGCGATTGGCGCGAAAATTTTTTCGGCGAGTTTTGCCCCTCAACGCTCGCCCCCTCCTCACCGAGGAATCCGACGCTTCGGCGACTTCACGCACTCCTTTGAAATCTTCTGTTGAGGCCGGCTCGCTTTTTCCGGGGGCCAGCCTTTCTGCTCACGCCGCCCGGTGAATCACTCGCTCATCGTGTGGCGTCCTTCAGGGACGTAAGATCATGGCCGTTTCAAGCTCAGCCTCCGAACGAGAATTTCATCAACCGCCTTCAGCCAAAGCTAAAGGGTTGAAACTGTCGCGTGCCGCCCGCTTCTGGTTGGTGCTCCTGATGTTCGTCATCTTTACAATCGTCGCCTTCAACGCGCCGCTCAACCCCGATCCGTACCGCGCCGCGCAGTTTCCGAGTCTTGAGTGGATGATCTTCCCGCGCGAGCAGAACGCACACCGCCGTCTGACTGAGATTCAGTGCGACCTGAATGCCATCCACGCTCTGCCCGGCGGTGAAAAAATCTGGGCGGTCGGCAATCGCGGATTGATCGTTCACAGCGACGACGGCGGGCGAAGTTGGATGAAGCAAACACTTCCCTCTACCACACCGACAAGCGCGCCGGCAACGCCGACACCGACGCCACGACGACCCGCAGGAGCTAAGCGCGCGTTCTTCCGAATCCCGAACCTGTTGCCCGTCGCGCACGCGGCGCAGGAAGCACCACAGCGAACGCAAACAAGCCCGGTGAGCAAGGGCGACAAAAGCTACGACTCAAAACAATCAAACTCTACGCTTCAGTACGATCCGTCCGAAGACGAAAAACGCAAGCAGAAACTTCTCGATGACGAGAAAAGAAAAGCAGACGCCGCGTCGAAATCTTCTCAAAGCACAATTGGCGCGTCGCGCGTCGTGAACGCGAATCGCAACTCATCATCCGGCAGAACAGATTCACCTCGTCAGAACGCTTCCGGTCGTGAGTCATCAACGACGAACAGCAGCTACGCCGCGCCGCAAAGTAATCCGGCTTTGACGCCGACCCCGCAAGCGTCTCCGCAAACATCCCCCACGCCGGGAGCGCCGACTGTCGAAGAAGATTTGATTGCCGTCCATTTCACCGACGAGCGGAACGGTTGGGTCATCGGGCGCAGCGGCACGCGCTTCAAGACCGCCGACGGGGGCAAAGAATGGACAATTGAATATCCTCTCCGCGCGGCTCGCGCGGGACGCCAATTTCATTCCGTCGGAACGATTCCGAACGGCAGCGACGAGTGGGCGATTGATGCCGAAGGCACGATGCACGTTAACGCTAACCCTTCATCGTTCAACGATGGATTGCCGAAAATACACGGCGCATATTTCTCTGACGCGAATCGCGGCTGGGCGGTCGGTGAAGACGGCACAATTCTCGCCGATTCAAATATCCCGAAATACTTTGAAGTCAATTGGAGACCTCTACCGAGCGGCATCAGCGAAGACCTGTTCGCCGTCCATTTCATTGACGCCGCACAAGGGTGGGTGGTCGGCGCGAACGGCGCGTTGCTGCAAACAATTGATGCCGGACAGACGTGGCAGAAACAGCCGAGCGGGACAACTACTCAACTTAATTCCATCACTTTTCTATCCGGCGGGCGGCGCGGCTGGGCGGCGGGCAATGACGGCACAATCTTGAGCACGACCGACGGCGGCGAGAATTGGTCGCATCAGACGCAGGAATCAGCGATCAACAACGCCACGGTCGCAATCGGCGGCAACCCTCTGCGCGCTCTGCCGCCGTGGTACTACATAAGTTTGCTCGGCTTCGCCGCCGCGCTGTGGCCGATTAGAAAACCGCCACCTTCCGCCGATCCGCCGGAGGAATCCATCGCCGACGTTTTAATCGCCGACCGCCCGCTCAAGTTCGGCGAGCCTGACCCGCTCAACTTCTCGTCAATCGCGCTCGGAGTGTCGCGCTTCCTGCGTAATGACAAGACCGTGCCGCCGCTGACCATCGCGGTCACGGGCGAGTGGGGCACGGGAAAAAGCTCTCTGATGAATTTGCTGCGGATTGACCTGATGCACTATGGCTTCCGCCCCGTCTGGTTCAACGCGTGGCATCACCAAAAGGAAGAGCACCTGCTCGCGTCGCTGCTACAGAACATCAAGCTGCAAGCGGTGCCGCAGTGGTGGCGACCGAACGGCTTGAAGTTTCGCGCGAAGCTGATTTGGATTCGCGGTTGGCGGCAGCGCCTGCCGGTGCT
>JBPCPQ010000413.1:0-4390 GCA_050999015.1 Pyrinomonadaceae bacterium
ACTTCATCGCGCTCGACGGCGGCTACGAAGGATTCACTTACGGCGGCATCGGCATCAACTGGTACAAGCATCATTTCGTCGGCCCCGGCGGCCACACGCGCTCGGCGACGCCGCCCTATTCGGCGACGCTCGCGCTCGCCCGCGCAATCGCACGCATCTACGAACTGCCGCTTTCGTCCGACCCGCCGACGAACCTCAACGTCGGCATGCTCGGCGGCGCGGAAGTGGTCAACGCGAAAGCCGCCGACGCATGGTTCACCGTAGACCTTCGCTCGACGAGTAATGAACTGATTTCCGAGATGGAGCGAAAGATCGCGGCGATTCTGAAGGAAGAAGCGGACAAGGTTTCGATGACGGTGAAGACGGAAGTGATTTCGACGACGCCGGCCTCGCAGATTCCCGGACACCGTGATTCTCACTTGGTCCGCACCGCCGAAGCGGTTCACATCGCCGCCGGGTTCGAGCGCCCGCCGATCACCATCACGGGGTCGAACAACGCGAGCGCGGCGCTCTTGGCGGGCGTCTCCGCCATCTCGACCGGCGCCGCCCCGTGCGGCAACGCCCACGCCCTCACGGAATGGTGTGAGATTGAGCCGCTCTATAAAGGCGTTAAGAAAATTCTACTGCTCCAAGTGGCGCTGGCCGAAATGAATTTTTAGCGGAATCTTTCAACGAGGACGCCGGTTTGATTTCCCCGGCCAGAACTTCGACACGACCCACGCGCCGGCGACGACCGCGACTTTTTTCAGTGTGAAGGCGCGCTCTTCACGGCTCGCGCCGTGCGGAAGCAGAGTAGATATTGCGGATTTGCCTTTGGCAACATTCGGCTTCGCAGGGCGCGCAGCGACGGCGGGTTTCGCCGCTCCTTTCGCGCGCTTGCCCGCGCCCGATTGCTTCTCCTCGCCTGGACTTTTCTCGCCCCGCTCTTTCGCGTCCGGCTCTCCCGCCTCGGCCATCGCATGCTCAACCTCGGAGTTAATCTCGCCGCCAACGAGAATCGCCGCGCCCGTCAGGTAGAACCACAGCATCAGGATAATGACCGCGCCGAGCGAGCCGTAGGTCGCGCTATAAGAGTTAAAGAAACTGAGATAGGTGCGAAACCCGAGGGAAACGAGCAGCCACAGCAGTACGCCGATGACCGCGCCGGGCGTGATCCATTCCCACTTGGCGTGGTGAAGATCAGGCGCGAAGTAATAAATGAGGCTGAAGCCGAGAACGACGAACGCGATAACGACCGGCCACTGCACGACCTTCCACGTCGTCTCGAAGATTTCGCCGAGGCCGAAACTGCTTGCGACCGCTTCGGCGATGGTGTGGCCGTAGAGGACGAGAATGAGCGCGGAGATAATCAGCACGGCGAGCGAGACCGTGAGGAAGATGGCGACGAGTCGCGTCTTCCACCATGGGCGCGACTCCTTCACGTCGTAGGCGGCATTGAGCGAGTCGCTGACCGCCCCCATCCCGTTCGACGCTGCCCACAGCGCGGCGAGAATGCCGAATGACAGCTTGCCGCCGCTGCTGCCCTGCGTTACGTCGCCGATTGTCTTGCTGACGAGGTCGGAGGCTTCGCCGGGCAGGACAGCGCCGAGGTATCTGAACATGTCAGAGCGTAGCTCGCTGTTTTCCCCGGCGAAGTAGCCGAGTAGCGAGACGAGGAAGAGCAGTAGCGGAAAGAGCGCGAGGAGGAAGTAGTAAGCCAGTTGCGCCGCGCGGCCAAAGACATCATCATCCTGTATCTCCGCCCAGACGCGCTTCGCCAAATCCTTCCACGACAATCCGCCTAATTTCCAGACGCTTTCGGTCGCCACAGTTTTGTCCTCCCGTATCCGTCGTGTGAATCACCCATCATCGCTAAGCGGCCACACTACTTGACCAGCGTGCCGGTGCGGCCCCAGCGGGAGTTTTGGAAAAAGTCCTTAAGGAAGAATCCGCTCGACGGGGCGCTGTTGTCATACGACCAGTAGACGAACATCGCGCGTCCGATGATTAGATCGCGCGGCACGAAGCCCCAGAAACGGCTGTCCGAACTGTTGTCGCGGTTGTCGCCCATCATGAAGTAATTACCTTCGGGGACGACGATAAAATCTTTACCGTCGAAGGTTGGGTAGTCGAACGTCTCCCGGCCTTCTTTCATCGCACGCCTCGTCTCGGGGCTGAGATAAGCGGTGAAGTCGCCTTCGCCGGCGGGCGGGGGCGAGTCGTTGATTTCGAGTGGTGCGTCGTTCTCCGCGACATCTCTCGTCGCGGGGTCGTCGGAGATGTTTGTCGCGCTGACGCGGCGCTCCGGGAGCGGCACCCCGTTAATGAAAATGCGTTCGTCACGAAACTCGATGCGGTCGCCCGGCAGACCGATGACGCGCTTCACGAAGTTGGTGATGTAGGGCACGCTCTCCTGATCGAAACGATTGCGCGCGGGGTTGTTTTGATCGCCGGGGTATTTGAAAACGACGATGTCGCCGCGCCTGATGTCGCGCTGCGGCAGGAACGGTAGCGTCTCGCCGGGAGCGAAAATGAATTTATTGACCAAGAGATGATCGCCAATCAGAATCGTGTTCTGCATCGAGCCGGTCGGGACTTTTACGGCCTGCACGATGAACGTCATTCCGAAGAGAGCCATCACGGCGGTAATCACGAGCGATTCAAAGTATTCCCGAAAGACGCTACGCGGCGGCCCCTGAGTTTGCCCTTCCTCGCCGACGGAAGAAGCGGAGAGTCCCCGTTCGGGTGCGCGTGCCGAACGCTCCGCGATGGATCGTTCAGTCGAAGAATCGGCAGGCGGCTCGGCAACTCCCGACCCCATAAACTTATTGTTCATATAATTGCATCGTAGAAAAAGGTATGCGTAACGGTCAAGGAAAAACAGAAGGCAGAAGGTAATGCCTCAGTTATTGGTGGCAACGCTTGTCTAGACCTGCGAATAACTGAGCGTTTTGTGAGCCGCGCCCTGAATTGCCACCCGTAACTGAGGCATTACGGCAGAAGGCAGAAAGCAGAAAGCAGAAGGCAGCCTCAAAGTAATTTCAAATTCTGAATCTCAAATTTGAGATTCGAGGTTCAAGGCATCACCAAATCTTTCACTGCCCGCTGCCTTCTGTTTTCTGCCTTCTGCACTCAGCCGGCGGCCTCGGTCTGCAGACGGGTGTCCATCAGTTTGAGCGCGAGGTGCGCCGCCTCCATCTCCGCCGCTTTGATCGAGCAGCCTTCGCCTTTCATCTGGCCGCCTTCCCAACGCACTTCGACGCGGAAGGTGCGCCGGTGCGGCGGCCCTTGAGTTTCAATCACGACGTACTGCGGCGCGATACCGTACTCCGCCTGAAGACGCTCCTGAAGCATCGTCTTGAAGTCGGCGGCGGCGGCGGCTTCCGGGTTGGCGGCGGCCAGTTCCTCGCCGAGCGCACAGTGGATGAAATCAGTCGCGGCGGCGATCCCTCCGTCTATGTAGATTGCGGCGAGGACGGCTTCAAAAGCGTCGGCCAATAGCGCGCGCTTCCGTCTTCCCCCGGTCTTTTCTTCGCCGCGCCCGAAGCGTAAGTAGTCGCCGATGTTCAGATTTTTCGCGGCTCGCGCCAGAGTCTGTGTGCTCACCAGACGGTGTTTCATCCGCGACAACTCGCCTTCAGTCACATCCGGGTAGGCATCGAGAAGAAAGACGGCGACGACGAGACCGAGCACGGAATCGCCGACGAACTCAAGCGCCTCGTTGTGGATGTGCCGAGCCTTTTCCTCTTCGCCGGGATTGACTCGTTCGTGCGCCCACGAGCGATGAGTGACGGCGCGTTCCAGCAGGGTGCGGTCGGTGAATGTGTACGAGAAAGCTTTTTCAAGCGCATCGAGGTTTGGTGGAAGGGGCTTATCCTTTGCCATAATTGAAGGCGATTGTAGCACTAAGCGCCGGGTGCATGACTCACTTGCATCAGCCATGCGCCCGGCGCTTCGTAAGATTGATTGTGCGGCTCATTATCAACATCAAGGCCGCACCGAAGTTACGGCCTCGGCTTCGGGGTGGTTCCGGCCGGAGGCGTCGTTGTTGGTTTCGTTCCATCGGGAGGCGTTGTTGTCGTCGTCGGCCTCGTTCCTGTCGGCGTCGTCGTTGTCGGTTGCGTCGTCGTTGTCGGCTTCGTACCCGTCGGTTGTGACGTTGTCGGCTGTGATGTTCCCGTCGCCGGAGTCGTCGTTGCAGGTGTCGTCGTCGCGGGCGTGCCAGTCGTCGTCGTCGTCGTGCCGGTTGCCGGCGCTGTCGTCGTCGTCGCGGTCACGGGTGCCGGAGCGGGGCCGAGCGTCGGAAGCGGCGTGGCGGTAACGCCCTTAATGAATTCGGGAAGGCCCGTTTCCGAGCCGCCTTTGCGGTACTTGTAAATCTCTGTGAGCGTCTTCATCCACTCGGCCCTGC
>JBPCPQ010000317.1:0-1644 GCA_050999015.1 Pyrinomonadaceae bacterium
GCGGTGCGCCCCAGTTCGATGCGCTCGGTTGCGATGATGTCGCCGTTGACGATGCCGTTGATTTTCGCGGCAGCGACTTCGATGTTGGCGTCAACCTGCCCGCCCGAACTGATAATCAGCGTTCCCTTTTCCGAACCGACGTGCCCCGAAAGGTGCCCGTCAATGCGCAGCATGCCTTTGAAATTGGCTTCGCCGGTGAGCGTTGTCCCGGTGCCGACAAAGCCGCTGACGAGGCCGTCCTTGATGTCGCGCGCAAGCGACTCGGATTCCGACATCGCGCGTTGCGTGGCCGGCTTATCGCCGAGCGGTCGCGCCTGATTGATGACGCCGGGCGTGTCCGTGCCGTACTGATACGCGGGCGAATTCGGTGCCGGGTTGTTGCCGCCGTACTGCGGCGATGTTCGTTCGGCTTCAATTTTATCCTGACCGCTCTGTTCGACCTTCTGACTTCTTCCCATTCGAAGCATTGTGAAACCTCCACTCAATAGTTGCTTGGGTTAAAGATAACTCACGGAACGGCAGGAAGCAAAGCCCTTACCGGCGCGCCCTTTGGCGATTCCCGTGCGACCCTTCGGACGGGCCCTTTAGCGTTGGTATTTTATGTTGATTCTTGGGTCGTCGTGTGGGGCGGACGCTTGTCAAAAAGCGTCCGCCATAATAAACATAGTGCAGAGTTGTCAATCATTGCAGCAATGTTGTAATGCCGTTATGTTGACGTGATAGGAAGTGGAGCGGCTTCGCGTAAGACGGCTTTCGCGGAACGGCTTTTTCGGGAGAATACTTAAAGAGGGATGCGGGCGTTGACACGGACTGAAGTCCCGGCGCTGCAAACAATAGTCTGCCGCTCTTATGTGCTTAGCGAGTTGAACTAACCGTTTCGCGGCGTCAAAGGACACACTTTTCGGCGGAGGTTATATTAGCGATGGATGAGAATCGAGATGTTTCCGGTGTGACTGTCCTGATCGTTGAAGACTATGAAGACGCGCGTTACACAATGCGTCTGGCGCTGGAAGGATACGGCTACAGAGTTATCGAAGCTGACAACGGACACCGGGCAATCGAGATCGCTCTGCACGACCGCCCCGGCGTGATTCTGATGGACATCAGCATGCCCGTGATTGACGGCCTGACGGCGACAAAGCGCATCCGCGAAGACGAACACATGAGCGAGACAATCATCGTCGCGCTGACCGCACACAACGAATCACAGTACCGAACGGACGCCCTCGCCGCCGGGTGCAGCGCTTACGTCACCAAGCCGATTGACTTCGAGTGGCTCAACGGCCTGCTGCTTAACTTGTTGCCATAGGGAAAGTCAATTCATCATCTCTCCGCGCGTCGCCGCCCTCTACGCCGTAAGCGTAACCCTCACTGCAAAGTTGTTATACTTCATATCATGAGTCGGGAATCACACAGCACGTTGCGTCTCGATCTTCTCTCGGCGAGGATCAAAGAACGCGCGTTGCAGGAGGGATTCGATAAAGTCGGCATCGTCCCGGCGGAACCTCTCGGCGATGAGCGCGGGCTTCTGGAGGAGTGGCTTAGTCGCGGTTTCCATGGCGAGATGGCGTGGATGGCGCGCGACGCGGCGCGGCGCACCGACCCGCGCGAGCTTCTCGACGGCGCGCGTTCCGTCGTCGCCGT
>JBPCPQ010000411.1:0-2689 GCA_050999015.1 Pyrinomonadaceae bacterium
CGCGAAGAGTGCGTGGGGCTTGACGTGGAGGACGTAATCACGCGCGGCGAGGCGGCGTCCGAGATCGTGCGAATCGCAAAGGAGCGCGCGGTTGATCTGATCGTTATTTCGTCGCACGGGCGCACCGGGATAGACCGAATGCTGTTCGGCTCGACCGCCGAGGCCGTCGTCCGCTACGCCCGCTGCCCCGTGCTGGTCGTTAAGCCCCCAAGCGAGTGAGCGGCGAGCAGTAAACAGTAAGCGGTTTCCTGACTAGCCGACCCCTACTGCCTACTGCCTACTTGCCTACTGCTTTTATGGATGGTCAATTCTTTTACGAGTTGGTTGAGAAGTACGGGCTGTTCGCCGTCTTCGTCCTCGCCATCATTGAGGGGGATATTACGCTGCTGCTCGCGGGCGTGCTGGCACATAGCGGATTCTTCGGTGAGTACAGCTTCCCTAAAGTGTTGTGCGCGGGAACGCTCGGCGGCGTGATGAGCGACCAGATGGCCTACGCTATCGGGCGCGGCACGCGGAAGAGCGTGCGCGATTACTATTTCTACCGGGCGGCACGCCCCCGCATCGAGCGGCTGACCGATAAGTTTGGCGCGCTGTCAATCTTCTTCTCGAAATTCATCTACGGATTGCGTTGGGGGTCGTGTGCCTTCTACGGCGTCGCGCGGATGCCTTACTTCAAGTTCCTGCCGCTGACGTTTGCGAGTTGTTTCGTGTGGGTGTTTATCCTGAGCGGTGCGGGCTATTTCTTCAGCGGCGCGATCACGAATCTAATCGGCGACTTCCATCAACTCGGCATTTATCTGCTCGTCATCGTCGTCATCGGAATCACGGCTTTCTATTTGGCCGAGCGTTACTGGCTGTCGAAGAAAGTGGAAGAGGCCAACCCCGCGACCATCCAGAAGCTCGAACACGCCGCCGAAGAAAAGCTCCACGAGATCGGCCAAGAGATTCAGGAACATATTCATCTGCCGCCGCGCCGCCGCCGCAAGGACTCATCAAAGGGGAAACCGGGCGACGCCGAAGGAGACTAAAGGAAGGATGAGGGCGGATGGCGGAGGGATGAGTAAAATAAAGCATTTCTATTTAGTCCCTCATCCCTCCGCCCTCACCCATTATTGTTATGATTATCGAATCCACCGCCCCGACGCGGGTTGATCTGGCCGGGGGCACAATTGACATCTGGCCGCTCTACCTTTTCCATCCCGGAGCCTCAACCGTCAACTTCGCCATCTCTTTGAGAGCGCAGTGCCGCATCGAGGCGCGCGACGACGACCGCATCATTCTCGAATCGCGCGACCGCCGCATTTCTTTTGAGACGAGCGTCGGCGAAGTCGAAAAGCTCATCCACGAAGAACGCCTTGAGTTGTTCTCGAAACTCGTCCACTTCTTCAAGCCAGAAACGGGGTTTCACCTCGTCGCCGAGAGCGCCGCCCCGGCGGGCGCGGGGCTGGGCGGCTCGTCGTCGCTCGCCATCGCGTGTATCGGCGCGCTCAACAAATTGGTCGGCGACCGCTACCCGGAAAGCAAATTCATCGTCCTCGCTGCCAACGTCGAGACGACGGTGATTCGCGTGCCCGCCGGTTTTCAGGATTACTACGCGGCATTCTATGGCGGCCTGAACGCGATTCACTTCAAGACGGACGGCATCCGGCGCGAGGCGCTGGAGGCGGACGCGGAGACGCTCGAAGAGCGCATCGTCATTTGCTACACCGGCGAGCCGCGCCTTTCGGGAATCAACAATTGGGAGATGACGAAGGCGCACATCAACGGCGACCGGGCGACCTTCGAGCTATTCGGGAACATCCGCGACTCGGCGCGAGACGTGCGCGCGGCGCTCGTTAACAACGACTGGTCGAAGGTGCGCGACGTGATGCGCGCCGCCTATCCGAACCGCCGCAAGCTCGCACCTAACATCACCACGCCGCACATGGAGATGCTCGTCGAGAAGGCGCTCAACAATGGTGCCGAAGCGGCGAAGGTGTGCGGCGCGGGTGGCGGCGGCTGTATCGCCTTTCTCTGCGCGGAAGGCGCGAAGGAATCCGTCTCACGCGCGCTCGCCGAAGAAGAAGGCGCGGAAGTTCTTCAATGGAAGTTCGCCCGCGAAGGGCTAACCGTGCATGTGAGCTAAATTTTGCTTGCGGCTCAACCCGGTGCGAAGGCTCAAAGAAATGAGAAAAGATAGCATCATCTTTGCGCACTTTGCGTTCTTCCCTCCGCGTCCTCTGCGGTTAAATATCTTTACCGCAGAGGACGCGAAGAAGCCGCAGAGAACGCAAAGACAATATCTCCCCGGTTAGTGCCATCACGTAACTTAGACAGCGGCACGTTCGCCGCGAGGTTTGTGCTTGAAGAAGTGGCGAAATTTCCTGCGGCCGACGCTCTGCTCGTTCGTTCTTCTTAACTTTCTTGCCGCGCTTTCACCAGCGCAAACACAAATGGCTCCGCCTCCGTCGTTCACACCGAAGTTCACGCTAAGGAAGAGCGGCGCAGAGCTTGAGCGGCGCACTCAGGCAGGCTCGTTCTTCGACGTCGTCGGTCGCCGCTCGGCAATCTTCGGTTACGAGCACCGCGCGTTCGAGGCGTGGGTTTATCCGCTGAAAATTCTCGACGACTTCCGACTCTCGTTCCAACTCGAAGGCTACCCGCTCGAAATCCAAGCTGCGGACATCGCGGTAAGCATCAACGCGCGCCC
>JBPCPQ010000397.1:0-5610 GCA_050999015.1 Pyrinomonadaceae bacterium
TTCCGCGCGCGCTGGCGCGATTCGTCCCGCCAAGTTCTCTTCTGCCCGCAGTGCGACACCGAAGAAAGGATGAATGCGGAATGATGACGTTTGGCGGCGTTATCAAGTCGTTCGTCGAGATAACACTCCCGGCGGGCGGGGTTATCAAGCCCGGCGGCCGGCGAACCGCCGCGAAAAGGTCGTTAGCACCGCGCCGTCGAGATAATCACTAATAATGCTTCTTTCGCTGTAGAATCATGGTAAATCGTTATGGAAGAGAGAAACTGGCTTAGGCTTCCTGTAGTTTCCGCAAGTTCAGAATACTTGGTCATGGGCTACCTAATGCGGCGAAACATTCTCACCTATAAAGCCCCTCCGAATAACGAAGGGTATGACCTAATCTGCATCCATCCTGATCCTCGCCATAAGCCGGGAAGCGGTGAAATTTCCCAAGTCAGAGTACAGGTCAAAAGCCGTTACGCTACGGATTGTGACAGAGGATTCCCTATTAAGCAGGCTTCGCTGGATGCGTTTGATTTTCTTATAGTCGTATTTCTAAATATCGGAAAGTTCTATGGCATGAATAATGGTTCTGATGGGCTGAGGGAGGTAGAAATGTACACGTTGCCGAATGAATTCATTAGAAGGCATCACATCGCCACTTCCTCTTGGCAGAAAGTCAGGTTGCGGAATCTAGAACAGGAAATTGAAAAGTACAAAGGTGAGGCTGGATTTGAGCAGATTGCCGGGTGCTTGGGAATAACGAAACCAGTCAAGCACAAGACTCTTTCCCTGAGCGGTGAAGCATAACAACGGCATCCACCCGACCGCGAATCAGCGTGCCTCTCATTGAGAGCTTGTGTGGTTTCGAGGTTGAATGCGCGGCGGGTGATGCCGAGCGTTCGATGCATTCGCTTCTTTACCGCTTGCATGAACAAGTACGGAGTCTTAACCTACGCTGATTATGAGTACACAAATTCCAGACATCTTGCAGTTGAGCATTGCCGAACGTATCCAGTTGGCGGAAGACATTTGGGATAGCATCGCCGCTTCTCCAGAGTCTGTGCCGGTGACGGATGAACAAAGACAGGAACTTGACCGCCGCCTGCAAGCTTATGCCCAGAATCCAAGCGAAGGCGTTTCCTGGGATGAGTTGAAAGAAAAGGTGCGGAAGCCTCATGACATACCAAATCATCGTTCGTCCAGAAGCCGCCCGCGAAGTTCAAGATGCATTTGATTGGTATGAAGAAAAGAGTGAAGGTCTCGGTCTTGAATTCTTGCGTGCGGCTGAAGCTTGTTTAGCGGGTGTGAAGAGAAGCCCGCTCGCCTTCCCCATCATGCACGAGCAGGTTCATCGCGCGTTCTTGCGTAAATTCCCGTACACGCTTTTCTACATCGTCAAAGAAGAAAGCATCATCGTGCTTGCGTGCTTTCATGCCAAGCGAAACCCGATAGATTGGATGCGGCGCGTTTAGTAGCAACATGGCGTTGAACAAGCGGTTGAAAGATGACTCGCCAATCGCCTCGCTTTTATTGAGCATCTTAAGCGTAGCGTTAAACCCTCTTCTTATTCATCCTTCATCATTAGTTCTGCCGCCATCTTTCCTGACAAAAGGACGAGCGGGATGCCGCCGCCGGGGTGCGTCGCGCCGCCGGCGAAGTAGAGGCCTTCGATGTCGCGCGCTTTGTTCGGCGGGCGGAGGAAGGCGCTCGTCCACTTGTTCGACGAGACGCCGTAGATCGCTCCGCGATAAGCTTTGTACTGGGTGCGAAAATCTTCGGGTGTGATTATGTGCTCGTAGTCAATCGCGTCGCTTAAATCTTCGAGTCCGAAGTCTTCAAGTTTACGCACGATCAAATCACGGTACGCCGCCGATTCTTTTTTCCAATTTGTGCGTTCGCTCGTCGCGGGCGCGTTGATGAGGACGAACAGGTTTTCGTGCCCGGCGAGGGCTTGGGATGAATCGGTGCGCGATGTGGCGCAGACGTAAACGGTCGGGTTAGCGGCGGGTCGCAAATCGTCGAACAGCGCGCGAAACTCCGCCTCGTAATCATCAGAGAAAAAGATGTTGTGGTGCGCCAGATTTTCATAACGCCGCCGCGTGCCGACGAGGATGACGAAACCGCTCGATGACGGTTCGATGCGCGCGAGCTTCTCGTTCGTGTAGCCGCGCCCGCGCGCCGCCGGCTCAATCAAACTGCGGTAAGTTTCTACGGCGTCAGAGTTCGCCACCACCGCGTCACACCTTCGTACCTCTCCGCCCTTCAGAACGACGCCGCCCGCGCGTCCACCTTCGATCAGAATTTTCTCTACTTCCGCTCCCGTCGTGATCGTCACGCCAAGCTCACCCGCAACTCGCGCGAGCGCACGCGGCAACTCGTACATTCCGCCGCGCACGTACCATGCGCCCATCCCGAACTCGACGTAAGGAATCAGCGCGAACGTCGCCGGCGTGCGGTATGGCGACGAGCCGTTGTATGTCGCAAAGCGATTGAACAACTGCCGAAGGTGCTTCGAGCGGAAATAGCTGTGGACGTGCGCGGAGAGCGTGCGCCATGAAGAAATCGCGGCGAGGTCGCGCGCGTAGCGCGGGCGCAGAAGTTTCGGCAGATCGTTTAAGCTGTGCGCGAGAAAGGTGCGCTCTGCCACTTCGTACTTGCGCCGCGCGTCGTCGAGGAAGCGGCGAAACCCGCCGACATCTTCGGGCGCGATTCTTCTAATTTCGTCTTCCGTTTTATCAAGGTCGGTGGAAGCGTCGAGCGTTGCGCCGTCCGGCCAGCGGTAACGACAGAGCGGCTCAAGCGGTTCGATTGTCAGGTAATCCTCGACGCGGCGATTCGCGCTCGCGAACAAATCCTCGACGACGTGACGCATCGTCAGCAGCGACGCACCTGTGTCGAACGAGTAGCCGCCCGCCCGATGAATGTTCACCTTCCCGCCCGGCGTCGCGTTCTTTTCCAGAATCTCGACGCGCACGCCGCGCACCGCCAGACGGATGGCCGCCGCTAATCCACCTAATCCAGCGCCGATGACGATGACGAATTTACTTCCCAAATATTTGAGTTGACTTGCGTGAGGTCGGACGTGACTACTCGGTGAGGAGTGAGTCGGCAATTTAAGCGGCGGAGAGCAGAGCCTCTTCCGCTTCCTGCGGCAACTCGACGGGAAAGAAGTAACTTACCGGATAGAGGTAATCTTCCCCTGACTCATCTATCACCCGGATGTAGCCATCTTCGGCGGCGGCTTTATCAGGAAGCACTCGGTATATCTTACGCACCTCTAAATCTTCGCAATCTTCGTTGCGAATGCAAACGACGAATCGGGCGTCTCTATTTTTCTCTTTCATAAACTTAATCCAAGTAACGCTTGATCTTCATCTTCTTCCTGCCTACGCCGTGCGCCTCATACCAGTGCAACTCCACGATGCGTATCCTACCATTCAACAGCCGAACGGTAGCAACGCCCTTCAACTTTCGCCACCTTCCACTACCGAAATCCCGACGCAAGCGGGCGATGTCACGAATTTTATTACCGACCGCAATTCTCTCAACATCGCTAATCCGCCCGACGATTTCAAAATACATTCCATCACCATATCACGGTGCCCGGCGTAGTTTTCTGCGCGCGCCGCCGAGCGTTCAAAGTCCTACTGCATCAGCAATCGTCGCAATTCGCCGAGACGCATTTCAGGCGGGCCGAAGCGGGCGCGGTAGTCACGTATAGAACGTGCGATCACGTCCTGCGCTTCGGCGCGGTCGTAGACGTGTACGATCTCGACGCGGCGCGGCGCTTCGTGCGGCAGTTGTTTGTAAGTGAGAAAGTAGTACTGGAGACGGTCAATCAATCCTTGTGGCACGTCGGCGAGGTCGCCGATGTGGCCGAAGGCGACGTCGTTATCGAGCACGGCGATTATTTTGTCGTCGGCTTCGAGGCCGTCAATCATGCGCAGGCCGCCGACGGGCTTGGCGCGGATGAAGAAGTTGCCGTGCGTAAAAGTCTTTTCGGTCAGCACGCAGATGTCGAGCGGGTCGCCGTCGCCGCGAATCGTGCCGGCGGCAACCCCGGTGCGAATCTCGCAGAGTTCGGCGACTTCCTCGCCGCAGTAAGTCTGCGGGATGAATCCGTAGAGCGTCGGCGGGAACGACGAGAATCGCTGCGGGCGGTCGAGCCGTAAATGCCCGGAGGCTTTCGACAGTTCGTACTTCACGGCGTCGGTCGGGACGATCTCGATGAAGGCGTTGACGAGCGCGGGCGCGTCCTCGCCGGGCGCGACGCCGTGCCACGGGTGCGCTTGAAAAAGCAGTCCCAATAATTCGTTCAGTGCCGCGTCGTTGTTGGCGGACATACGGTCAAATCTCCTTCGTTTCCCGGCGCGCTACTCGCCCCGCGCTGTGATAAAATCACGATGTTTCGCTTGTCAGGTTTCGACGAATTATGAACGCCGCGCCTCTTCGCTGTCTATTGTACAGACAGAACGCGCGCCGCAACGGACGGAGATTTAATCGTGTCCACCGCGCCCACATCACCTGTCATCACAAGCAGCATCGTTTCCGCCGCGACGAACGCCGAAGCATCTCATTCTCTCCCGCGCGAAGGAGGGGTGGCCGGCGTGCTTTCATGGCGTTGGATCATCAGCGCGCGCGAAGACTTGGTGTGGTTCATCGGCTCGGTGCTTTCCAGCTACGCGCTGCTCGCGCTTTACGTGACAGGTATTCTGCCGCTCGTGCCGATGATTTTCGCGTGGGCGATACTGATTGACGCGCCGCACGTCTTCGGGACTTTTTCGCGCACCTACTTCGACCGCGAAGAACGCCGCGCGCGTAAGCGCCTGCTCATCGGCTCGTTACTCTTCTTTTTAATCGGCCCGGCGATGGTCACGCTCGGCGCGGCAGTGCTCTTTTTCTTTCTCGCTGCGCTGTGGGCTTACTACCATCTCGTCAAGCAGCACTACGGTTTCATGGTGCTTTACAAAAAGAAGAACAATGATCTCGCCTCAATTGACAACGCGCTCGACCGAATTTTTCTTCTCCTCGCCTTCACGTTTCCGTTCGTCTGGTTCGTTGCGCGTGACGCGGAAGCGATAGCGCGCGTGCCGCCGCTTTTGATGCGCGGCATCGCGGCGCTCGAAGGTGTGCTGCTCGCCGCGACGATCATCGTGACGCTCGCGTGGCTGCTTCGTCAGGCGCAATGCGCGGTGCGTGGCTCAACCCTCAACGTCCCGAAATATCTTTTGCTCGCGGCGGCGATTCCGATGCACTGGGTTGTGCTACTCACGCCGATGCCGCACAAGCCGATTGCCATCGTCGCCATCCTGACGATTTATCACAACCTTCAGTATCACCGCCTGATTTGGTTTCACAATAAGAAATACACCGGCGGCGCTGGCGGGCGCGAGCGTTACGGCGCGGCTGAATTAATCAGCCGCCGAATTCTTTACTACGTCGCCTTCGGCGTTCTTTTCGGTTTGTCTTACCAACTGCCCCGCCAGATCATTAGCCACACGAGCGGTCGGGAGGCGTTACTCACGCAATTCATTGCCTCCTTCTTCTGGGGCTACGCTTTCATCCACTACTACCTCGACTCAAAAATCTGGCGTGTCCGCCGCGACCCGTCCGTAGGTAAAGCGCTGA
>JBPCPQ010000364.1:0-5231 GCA_050999015.1 Pyrinomonadaceae bacterium
GGGTACATGATCGTATCCGGGCACTCGGTGACATGAGAGGCGTTGAAGTTGTGCCCGATCTCGTGAGCCGTCACGGCGACTTTGGAGACAGTTCCCGTCAGCCGCTGGGAAATCCCGTAGCTGTTGCCCCCCGACCTGCATATCACGCCGACGTAGGCGATGCCGACGGTGCTGCTGTCCATGTCTTTTCCAGTCCACATGTGCGTCACGTCGCGCGCTACGCCGCCGAAGTTGCTGTTCCAGTGATTCCTGAATTCCGACAACATCGCGCTGGCGTCCGTCGAAACGTAAGGGTCATCACTATTCGCCCACGTGTGCTGATAGACCACTCTGAACTCGATGCTTAGTTCATCCCTATAGACACCTTCGACTTGATTAAGTATGCCGAGTATTTCATTGTTCGCCCCGCTTGAGCCACCGAGCGCCTGAACGTACTCGAAATCCGCTTCGGTGGCGATGTCGGTCTCTCTCAGAGTCGTGGCCGCGAGAATCATCTCGGTCGAAGACGGGGCGAATTGCTCCGAGGCCTGCGCAATCTTCGCGTCGAGCGTCACGGCGCATTCGCCGACGGCGTCGCTGTTGACGTCCGACCCTTTGTAAAGCACGAAGTCTGACGGCGCGGCGGAGGTCTCGAAATCACGGAACGACTGGACGTAGTAAGTATCCGCCGGAGTGATGACGACGCCCTCGATCTTACCTCCGCCGACTGTGAATCGTGCCTCGGTATCTTTCATTCCCCGCAGACGGCCTTTGTACGTGTGAACCGAGCTTGTCTCAACGACAGCGACGTTTCCACCGCCGATGGCTTCTTCGGCCCGGTATTCGGGCGCGCGCAGATCGTGCGGCGCAAGCTCAATCTCGAAGGTTATTGACTGGCCGATGATCGTTAAATTACCGTTCTGACGGACACGCTCGATAGCTTCTTCGACATCCAGCCTCATCGTCTCGTACTTTCTGACTAATTTGTTAATGTCCTGTCCGCTGTAGGGCGGCGGCGGAGATGTTTGCCCGACGGATGCGGACGAAAGGGTGGAACCGAAAAAAATTGCGAGCAAGGCGCCCGCAATGGCGACGACAAAAAATACGCGAAAGAATCTCATACTGAATACTTTCCCTCCACTTATTGGTAAACGAGCTTTCAGTAATCTCATTTCGACAGGGATATCCCTCGAAATTAAGATCGGGTTTGGGGATTTCGAGTTGGGTCTCAGCAGACTTGAGGATGTGAGGGATAATGAGTGTACTTCAGAAGCTGTTTTTGTGATAGAGCAAAATGAAGTTGACTGTAATGCCTCAGTTACGGGTGGCAATTCAGGGCGCGGCTCACAAAACGCTCAGTTATTCGCAGGTCTAGACAAGCGTTGCCACCAATAACTGAGGCATTACAGTTGACTTACGAAAGACATTCGGAGACGTGGAAGTTCGTCGTCCTCACGGATGAAGTCTCCTTGTACGCTAGTTCATGAGTACTTTGACACGCCAGTACGACCATCAACAAAACATAACGATTTATTGACCGCGAGATTTTGTTATGTCCGGTTGTCTTTGTTGCGCCGAGTGCCCGCCGGTTCGCTCGTAGAGCGTGCGTCCTTTCCACGCGACGCCTTTGCCCGTTACGATGCGTCGCGCCGAGTTCAGCAGAATCACCGCGAACAGTGCGTAATTAAGCGGCACCGTCAGTGCGTAAATAAGTGGCACGCCCCACTCCCGGTTAACGCGCGCGATGCTCACAACTTGAATCAGCCACACGATGAAAGCCGGAACGAACAGGCTCATCCACTTTTCGGGGTCGCCCGCCGCGGTCATCACGAGGCACACAAGCGCCACGATGAAAGGCAGAACCGCGAACGCGAAAATCGAGAAGGCTCCGAGAATTGCCAGCGGGAGCGAGAAATTCATCGCGGCGAACATGTTTTTCGTGAAGCCGTGCCACATCTCGCTGAAGTTCGTCAGCATGCGTGTGCGTGCGAGTTGCGGCGCTCGCTCGATGCGCAGACGCGCCCCCGACGCTTTGAGAAGTTCGGCGAGACGCACGTCTTCAAGCACTTCAACGCGAACGGAGTGAAAGCCGCCGATTCGCTCAAGCCACTCGCGCTTCATCAGAAAAAAGCCGCCGATGCCGAGCGCGTTTTTTCGTCGCGGGTCATTCACTCGGTGCAGCGGCATCGTCGCCGTCATCATCACTCCCCAGCACGTCGGCATAAAGACGCGCTCCCAGAATGAAAGACATTCGACGTGCGGGATCAACGTCAGTGCGTCGTAATTGTGAGCGAGTGAGTGGGTGAGACTTGTCCGCACCGCTTCTTTCGCAAAGATCATGTCGGCGTCAATCGCCAGAATCCATTCCCCGCCTGACGCTTCAAAGGCCTGCTGCAAAGCGTGCGGTTTACCGAGCCACGGCGGCGGTGGCTCAATCCCGTCAATCACGCGCAGCCTTTCGTTTGTTTTCGCCGCGTCGTGCAGAATCGCGCCGGTCGCGTCCGTCGAACAATCATCAACGGCGATCACCTCGATGTGCTTGTAATCCTGCGCGAGCAGCGAACGAAGACACGCTTTCAACGCGCGGTGTTCTTCATTGCGCGCCGGCACGAGAATGGAAACGAGCGGGGTGTCACCCGCCACAACTTCACTTTCTCCGGGCAGCGGGGCGAGTTTCTTTTGCAAAGCACTGCGGCGCAGCACGACGACGGAGAAAACGAGCCACGCCGCCACGCCGAGCCACGCGAAAATTAACAGAAGGTTCACCGTCACCGCGATGGTTCATCTTTCCGAAGTCTTAATCACGAAGTTCGCCTCATGACCCGGTGTTTCCTTCCGGTCGTTGAGCAATTCTATGAGCCGATCCGGGTAATCGGTGATGATCCCGTCCACGCCGAAGTCGAACAGACGCTTCATGCTCTCCATCTCGTTGATCGTCCACGCGTGTACTTCCAAATCGCGGCGGTGCGCGGCTTCAACGAAACCCGGCGTTATCACGCGAAGTCCGGCGGTGTACTCCGGCACCTGAAGAGCTTGAGCCGCGCCGCTGTAATTACCTTCGAGGCTCGCCGCGCTCAACGCGAGAAACGCACTGACTTCGCTCGTGCTGGCCGAAGTCGCAACTTCCGGGCACGCGCGGCGGAACTCGTCGAGCACTGCCGATCTGAATGACCCGACCATTACCCTGTCGGTCACTTTATTCTCGCGGAGCATCCGGCACAGCGGGGCGGCGAGCGAAGGCTGTGTCTGCTTCGGCTCGATGTTGAATCTCACGTTCGGGAACGCCGTCAGAACTTCGGAGAGAGAAGGGACTGTGATTCCCTGTCCGCGCAAAGGGAAACACGCGCCGCCGTCGGGCGTCCAACCGTAGGCCGCGTCGAGCGTCTTTAACTCTGAGAAGGTCATTGCGTTGACCGAGCCTTGACCGTTCGTCGTCCGCTCAACGGTCGGGTCGTGAATGACGACGATCATGCTGTCGGAGGTCGAATGGACGTCCATCTCCAAAACGTCAACGCCCATTTCGACGGCGCGCGTGAAGGCGTGCATAGTGTTCTCCGGCCACAGACCGGCGCCGCCCCGGTGGGCGATAACTAATTTGTGTCGGTGGTTATTCATGCGAGAAGAATGATTGAGAATTGTCCGCTCCCGCCACAGTAGCAATCCGTACAGCGCGACGCCGAACGCGGTAACTACCGCCGCGCTTAGTATTAACACTCGCCGTCTGGAATTGAACCTGCTCACTTTTTGAGCGCGGGATTGATGCGACTTGCCAAACTACAGATAATTACCACGCACGAAAAGTTACAGACAAATCCCATCAACCGCAACACCTCAGAAGCAATCGTCTCAGCTTTTCGTTGCATCTTACGGTGGAATCAATTACGGAGACCGACATCGAATGTATATGCGTCATCCTTATCAACTCTCAACAAAATTCCGTTCATGCGTTTTGCCGGCCTTACTTTTTACTCTAGCTTTGTGCAGCTTGACAGTTGCCGCCGCGCCGGGATGGACGACCAAATTGGACGGGCGCGTGCGCTTCTACCAACTGACCGAGTTGGGTGTGCTGATAGCCGGGACGGAAGATTCCCTCTACGGGATTGACGGCGAAACGGGGAGCGTCTTGTGGCGGCGGAAAGGTCTGCGCTTAGACGAGACGGATGTCGCGCCGGTGCCCGGCACTGACTTCCTGCTACTGACACTGGAGAATGGCGACAAGACGCGCCTTATCGCCGCCGACGTGATGACCGGCGGAGAGTTGTGGCGCAGCGACAAAGTGCGCGGCGCTGTTGTGCAACTGACCGTCGAGCCGGAGTCGAATCTGTTGGCGGCGGTCTTCGTGCGCGACGCGCGCGGGCGGGCGAAGGAAGGTTTCAAGCGCCGCCCGCGCGTTCATCTATTTGATCTCTCGTCGGGCGACGAAGTCTGGAAGTACGAACTCGAAAGCGAAGTCGAGATGATGCCTGCCGGGTGGGGCGAGAATGAAGGTGAGAAAACGTCTTACACGCTTCGTAACTACCATCCGCCCCTGTTCCTCGACAATCGCCTGTATCTCTTCTACGAGGGCGTCACCGCGCTCGACGCACGTTCGGGCAAGGAAGCGATGCACGAGAAATTTCGCGTCAACGAAGAAGGTTTAGCGCTGACTGAAGCCGACCCCGTCGGCGACGAGAGTTACATTTACACTTCGGGACGCGGGCGCGTTCGTGCCGTTTCGCGCTCGACCGGCGATGTCGCGTGGGAGGCGAAAGATTTAGGAATGACGCCGCAGATGTCTCTCGCGGGCGACGTGCTCTACGTCAGAACCGGCGGCCAGTTCACGCGCCTGCGCGACGGCGAAATCACTGACCGAGGGCCTTTTGGCGTCAGCGCACTCGCCGTGTCGAACGGGAAAATCTTGTGGCGAAATAAGGGTGCCGACAAAGGCATTACAAACTTCCTGCTGCCCGACGAGTCCACCATCCTGTTCGCCGACCGTGATGATTTAATCTCGCTCGACGCGCTGACCGGCGTGCGGCGCTCGAAGTCGCCGCACCGCGTCGAGCGCGCCGCTTTCGTGCTGCTCAACGAGCGCGGCGAGATGGTCGTCGGCGGGCGTGATGAAGTCGCCGGCTTCGACGCCGCGACGGGTCAGGAGAAATGGCGGGCACGACACACTCCCCCGTCGCGGGGCGCGTTGCGAACAATCGGCGCGATCACCGCACGCGCCGCGTCTCTTTATTTTCGCTACGGCGGGGCGGCCACAACCGCGT
>JBPCPQ010000182.1:0-3249 GCA_050999015.1 Pyrinomonadaceae bacterium
TTCTTCGCGAGCCACGCCCGCGCCGCTTCCGTCAGCTTCACGGTCACTTTCTTCGCCGCGAGTTGTTTGTTCAATTCGTTGATGAACTTGTCAACGACTCGCTCGATGATTTTGAAATCGAGCTGCCCGAAAGCGATCCACGCATCGAGACGATTGCGAAATTCCGGCGTGAATGTGCGCTCGATGGCTCCGCGCCCGTGTCCTCTACCGGCGTCTTTCTGAAAGCCGATGCCGCTTTCGCTTAACTCCCGCGCGCCCGCGTTCGTCGTCATAATCAGAATCACATTGCGGAAGTCGGCCTTCTTGCCGTTGTTGTCGGTGAGCGTGGCGTGATCCATCACCTGCAACAGGATGTTGAAAAGATTCGGGTGCGCCTTTTCGATTTCGTCCAGCACGAGCACGGCGTAAGGAGTCTTGTTAACCGCGTCGGTCAGCAACCCGCCCTGATCGAAACCGACGTAGCCGGGCGGCGCACCGATGAGCCGCGAGACGGTGTGCGCCTCGGCGTATTCGCTCATATCGAAGCGCAAAAACTCGATGCCGAGCGCGACCGCGAGTTGCTTCGCCAGTTCCGTTTTACCAACCCCGGTCGGCCCGGAAAAAAGAAACGACCCGACGGGTTTATCAGGTTGGCCGAGGCCGGAGCGTGAAAGCTTGATGGCGTTAACGAGTTGTTCGATAGCATGATCCTGCCCGAAGATGACCGCCTGTAATTCCGGCTTCAGATTGCGCAGGCGCTCCTTCTCCGAGCCGGCGACCGTTCGTTCGGGAATCTTCGCCATCCGCGCCAAGACTTTCTCGACTTCTTTGACGCCAATGCTCTCCGGCCTCACGTCGGCGGGCAAAAGCTTCATCGCCGCGCCGGCCTCGTCAATCACGTCAATCGCTTTGTCAGGCAAGAAACGGTCGTGCAGATACTTGGCGGCGAGTTCCGCCGCCGTGCGAATCGCTTCATCCGTGTATGTGACGCCGTGGTGCTCTTCATAATAACTCTTCAACCCCGCGAGAATCTCGATTGTCTCCGCGACGCTCGGCTCACCAATTTCAATTTTCTGAAAACGCCGGGCAAGCGCGCGGTCGCGCTCAAAGGCCGCTTTATATTCCGCGTAAGTCGTCGAGCCGATGCAGCGCAATGAACCGGAAGCGAGCGCCGGCTTGATGATGTTCGAGGCGTCCATCGAGCCGCCAGACACCGCGCCCGCGCCGACGATGGTGTGAATCTCGTCAATGAAAAGAATCGAGTCGGGAAGTTTCTTCAGCGCCGCGATGATTGCCTTGAAGCGCGCCTCAAATTCGCCCCGGTACTTCGTCCCCGCGAGCACCGCGCCCATATCGAGCGCGTAGACGACCGCCGGCTTTAAGATTTCCGGTATTTCGCCCTGATGAATCTTGAGCGCCAAACCTTCGGCAATCGCCGTCTTGCCGACGCCCGGCTCGCCGACGTAAATCGGATTATTTTTACGACGCCGGCAGAGCACCTGAATCGTCCGCTCCAGTTCCATCGTGCGTCCGATGAGCGGATCAATCTGCCCCTCGGCGGCGCGCTCGTTGAGATTGACAGTGAAGGCCGCGAGCGGATCGCGCGCCGTCTGCCCCGCCTCCTGCCCCGCAGCGACCTCCGCGCCTTCCTCGCTTAGTTCATCACCGCCCGCGATTTTCGAGATGCCGTGAGCGATGAAGTTGAGCACGTCAAGTCGCGTGATGCCCTGCTTCGCCAGAAGATAAACGGCGTGTGAGCGCTCGGCCTGAAACAGCGCGGCGAGGATGTTCCCGCCGTTGACTTCCTTCTGCCCGCTTCCTTCGGCCTGAAGCAGCGCATATTGCAGCACGCGCTGAAACATCGCCGTCTGCTCCGGCATCTGCTGCCGATTCTTTTTCAGCGGCGGCAAACTCTCGACGAAGTATTTTTCCAACTCCTTACGGAGCGTCTCCACGTCGCCCCCGCAATGCACAATCACATTCGACGCCGTGCCGTCGTCGAGCAGCGCGAATAACAGATGTTCTAGCGTAACGTATTCGTGGCGACGGCGAATCGCTTCGTTCACCGCGACGCTCAGCGTGGCCTGTAGTTCTTTGGTAATCATGGTTCGGAATCGGTGACAGGTGACAGGTGACAGGTGACAGGAAAGAACAGGATTTCTCTTGTCACCTGTCACTTGTCACCTGTTACTCTTAGCTTTCTTCCATCGTACACAGCAAAGGAAACTCGCTCGTGCGCGCCATCTCGGTTGCCTTCGCGACCTTCATCTCGGCGATTTCATATGGATAGATTCCAGCGACGCCGACGCCGCCGATGTGAACATGAAGCATCACCCGGACGGCCTCGTTCTCCGACCTCTGAAAGACGGTCTCAAGAACATGAACCACAAACTCCATCGTCGTGAAATCGTCGTTGTGCAGCAAGACCTTATATAGCGGCGGCTCCTCAATGCGCGTCTCGCTTTCGGTGAGAACTAATTCATCGGTCTCGAAATCACGTTCCGGCATAGTAGTTTCTTGCTCCCAATCTTTCCCGGCGCCCGTCAGTTTTTTTGTCTTTCAATGAAGTTTACTCGGTTGATGGCTTCTTGTCACAAAGACAGTCAGTACCGGGAGCGGTAGCGACGGGGTGGGTTGCGCGTTCAAGGTTTGCTGACCGTGAAAGCTGACCCGGTCGCTACCGCTCCCGGTACTGACCTTCTCATGGACTTTGGCGCAGCACAAAGGCTAAAGCTTTTCACGTCATAAATGGAATTTCGATTCCATATCAATTCACCTCGTTGACTTGATAGCCGCTTGGGAGAATAATCGCGCTGTCGCTTGACCGCTTTACAGCAGCGGGTCAATCACCGCCACTTACATCATCAATTCTTTTAGTCATTAGTCGAACCGAAGGAGCCGAAGCAATGTTCAAATTCGATGCTGAAAAGTCTGTAGAGTTTTGCGACGGCCTGCGGCGCAGAGACTTTCTTCACGCCGGATCATTAGCCTTCTTCGGCCTGACGCTCAATGACCTTTTCAGCCTCAAGGCGCGCGGCGCGATCAACAATAATAAAGACGTTAACTGCATCCTGCTCTTTCTCGTCGGCGGCCCTTCGCAACTCGACACATGGGACATGAAGCCGAATGCGCCGGCGGAAGTTCGCGGGCCGTATCGCCCGATTCCGACGAACGTCGCCGGCATTCAAGTCTCGGAAATCTTTCCGCGCATGGCGCGTCACGCCGACAAGTATTCAATGGTGCGCTCCGTCTACCACACGGCGGCGGCGG
>JBPCPQ010000124.1:0-2942 GCA_050999015.1 Pyrinomonadaceae bacterium
AGCAGCTTTCCGGCGGCATCGTCTCTCATAACACTTTCGAGATTTTGGGCGCGACGCCGATGCTGGGCCGGACGTTTCGCCCGGAGGAAGATGGCCCGGATCAGTCTGATGTCGTCATCCTGAGTCACGGGTTGTGGGAGCGACGCTTTGGCGCGAACTCCGGGATCATCGGCGGGTCAATTGTCGTCAACAATCGTGCGCGCACGGTCGTCGGCGTGATGCCGCTCGGATTCAAGTTTCCCGAAACGGCTGAACTGTGGATTCCGCTGACGCCCGAAGTGAAGAACTGGACGCGCAACGATCACGGCATCAGCGCCGTCGGGCGACTGAAGCCCGGCGTGACGCTTGAACAAGCGCAGGCCGACATAAGCGCCGTCGCCAGACGAATCGAAGAGCAGCATCCGGTGACGAATGAAGGGATGGGCGTCAACCTCATCCCGTTGCGTGATGGATTGGTTGGCGATTTCCGCAAAGCTCTGCTTCTGCTGCTCGGCGTTGTCGGTTTGGTGTTGGCTATCGCCCGCGCGAACGTCGCCAACTTGCTGCTCGCGCGGGCGTCGGCGCGGCAGAGAGAGATTGCCGTGCGCGCGGCGCTCGGCGCGAGCCGCTGGCGCGTCTTTCGGCAGTTGCTGACGGAAAGCTTTCTGCTCGGCGCGACGGGCGGAGTGCTGGGATTGGTGCTGGCCTTGTGGGGACTCGATCTGCTGCTCGCCGCGATTCCCGTTGATCTGCCCTTCTGGATGAAGTTCAACTTGGACTGGCGCGTCTTAGGCTTCGCCGCCGGCACAGCTCTACTGACGAGCCTCATCTTCGGCGTCGCGCCGGCACTGCAAGCTGCAAGAATTGATTTGAACGAAACGCTCAAAGAAGGTGGCCGAGGCGGGGCGGGCGCGAGCCGCCACCGACTGCGCCGCGCGCTGGTCGTCGCGGAAGTAGCTCTCTCGCTCATCCTGCTGATCGGCGCGGGGCTGATGACGCGCAGCTTTCTGCGCCTGCAACAAGTCAACCCCGGCTTGAATGCCGAAAACGTGCTGACGTTGCGCGTGAGCCTGCCGAGCGCGAAGTACGACGCGCCGGAGAAGCGTCACGAATTCTTCAAACAAATGCTCGAACGCACCCGCGCGCTGCCCGGCGTAGAGTCCGCTGGCGCGGTCTCCTACCTTCCGCTGAGCGGGGGAGGCTGGGGGCGCAGCCTGACGGTCGAGGATCATCCTTTGCTTTCGGTGGGGCAGGCTCCGAGCATCAACCATTGCGTCATCACGCCGGACTACTTCCGCGCGATGGGCATTACGCTCCTGACGGGGCGCGACTTCACCGACGCGGACGCGCGCGACGCCCTCAAAGTCACGATCATTGATGAGCGTCTGGCGCGCGAGTATTGGCCGAATGAAAGTCCGCTCGGCAAGCGCGTCCGGTTCGGGCCGCCCGAAGACAACGAGCCGTGGCACACGATTGTCGGCGTGGCCGGCGAGGTGAAGCATGAGAGTTTGAATCTGACTCAAAGAAAGAGCGTCTACCTGCCGCATGCTCAAGTCTCGATTGGCGGCATGGCGCTCGCCGTCCGCACGCGGGCGAATCCCGAAAGTCTGGCGGCGGCGATACGAAATCAAGTGAGGGAACTCGATCCGAATCAACCCGTGACGGCTGTCCGCACGATGAACGAGGTCGTCTCCCGTTCGGTTTGGCAGCCGCGCCTGTACGCGATTCTATTCGGCGTCTTCGCCGCCGTGGCGCTGTTGCTGGCTTCGGTCGGCATCTACGGCGTGATGTCTTACGCGGTCGCGCAACGGACGCACGAGATCGGCATCCGCATGGCATTGGGTGCGCAGCATGGTGACGTACTTCGGCTCGTCATCAGTCAAGGCATGTGGCTGGTGCTCGTCGGCGTCGGCATCGGCGTCCTGGCGTCGTTGGTGTTGACGCGCTTGATGGGGAGCCTGCTCTTCGGCGTGGGGGCGACCGATCCGGTGACGTTCGCCGGCGTGACGGTGTTGTTGGCCGCCGCCGCACTCATCGCCTGTTACATCCCGGCCAGACGCGCGACGAAAGTAGACCCGATGGTGGCGCTCAGATACGAGTAATTAGTGATGCGTGATGAGTAGGAACTGCCTTTAACTCATTACTCGTTACTCATCACGCATCAATTTTCCTGGAGGTATGAGTGAAGCAAACAGGCGGCTCACAAGGTCAGGTCACGAAGCAGCGTGATCTGTGGAAAGTGGCTGCTGACGGCGTTGAACAGGCGTTCGTCGCTCGTCACCAAATTGCAGCCGCGCTCAAGGGCGAGAGCCAAGTAAAGAGAATCGTAAACCGAGCGATGATGTGTCTGCGCCAATGCCAGCGCCCCGGCTGCCAGCGATGTCGAGGGAACGAGCGGCAGATTAATCGCCAGCAGGTCTTGCAAGTTGTCGACGGCCTCCTGCGCGGTGATGTCTCCACGCTCGGCGCGCTTCCAAAAAACGTTGGCGGATTCGGCGACCAACATCTCAGGGGCAATCAATTCGACGGCGCGTTGCTGAAATTGTTCGAGCAGTTGTCTGGCTTTGTCGCTGTGCATTTCCGCCAGGAACCATTTGACCGCGATCCCGGCGTCTGTGACATAGAGGCTCATTCCAACTCCCGTTCGCGCGCTTCGCGGATGAGGTCGGCACTATCCGCCAACTCGCCGCGGCGTCGAAAAATCGCCCCACGTCGTCGGTCAATGCGGGCCATCAGATCGGCGGGGAAACGTTCCGCGCGCAAGGTGGAGTCGGCGGCTTGAGGTTCAATCGTCAAACGCACTCTGGCGTGTTCGGGCAATTCAGTCAGCGGACTAAGCGGCTTCAGGATGCCCGCTTCGTAAATGGCTTCAACGGTGATGCTCATAAATCTTTCTCCCCGGACGGCATTCTAACATTGCGGTGCTGAACTGAGTAATGAGGTGAACCAATGAATACTCTGTG